>JAFSZZ010000068.1 GCA_017458765.1 Lachnospiraceae bacterium
GACTGACAGGTATTCCGTGACAATATCCGGAACATGGTCATTCCATTTAAGCTCCATTATATAAAAGCTGCTCCCGGCTTTCACCGGTGTCATCCTGCCCGTATCCGGAAAGCTTCTTACATCGGTAGAATATGATATCCTTCTGTCCAGCGTAAAACGGATATCAGATGTCGGATAAACAAAGGGAAGCCTTTCATATTCCACTATCATTACAGGGAACAGACCTCTGTTATATATCTCAGATATGATAGATTTCTTCACATCATTGTCAATGCTTTCCAGAGCTACAGGTTCTCCCGCCACAAGAGCAGCGGTCTCCTCAATACTGATCTGTGCAGACTTCTTCAGGGTAAGGCCTCTCTGTTTTATCTTCTTTTCAAGCCTTATCATGCCGGTGTCATTATTGTACAGCCTTATCCTGAACTTGGCTCTGGGATCGTTTCCGTTAGCAGAGTCAAATAAACATCCGTTATCGATACTGTCAAAATACAGGCTCTTTATACTGTAATATCCATCTGCCCTTACATGACTGTCGGGGCGCATGATCGCCCGGGCCCTTTTCTTAAGTATCTCTGCCTGAATGCCGTCGAGAATGTATTTATCCTCATGACGGAACCTTCCCCCGCTCATAGGCTGTCACCCGTGTAGTACTGCTTCCCCTCGGTATAAATATCTGCCACTACGGCATTAAGGGACAGGTTGCATTCACCTACATACAGATCTCTTCCGGACATTATTGCAGTGTTTCCGGCGATCACCGTATTGTCACCGCCCAGAATGTAGATCGTGCCCTTCTCGGTTTTATTGTGTATACCGCTCTTCAATCCCGTCTTCTCGGCTTCCGCGATCATCACAGACGGCATGAGCAGCATTCCGTCATCCGCATTGATCGCATATCTCTTTGACTTAAGACGAAGATCGGTATTAAGCACCTTGAAGAAACCGGCCGTATATACCGCATCCTTCGAAAATCCCGATATCGTAAGCTTGCCGGTACCGTTCAGGGTAACATCCGCACCGGAATATATAGCTGCATACGTATCCTTCTCGGAGTGGTATGCACAGTCGGCAAGAGTATTATCGGTACCGTCAAATGCCGTTATTATGACCTTGGCGGCAGAGCGCACATGAATGGCCGGCCCGTCATAAGTCCTTATATCGGCATTATCAAGGATAAGATGCACTATCTCATCATGAGCATCTATCTCCACGGTTTTATTTATCTGTCCTGTCAGGACATACGCCCCTCCGGCAAGAACGCCCATGCCGCCGGCCTCTTCATCGGATATGCGTACCGCACTGTCCTCAGATACCTTAAGGTCATTGTCGGTAACCGGACAGGTAACAGGGATATCCCGGATATCCTCAATAAGTTCAGGTTCTTCTGTTTTTGCCGTTTCTGCCTTGGCCATCCAGTAAATACCCGCAAAAGCCACTGCAAGCAGTATTATGAAAAAAGGCAGTACTTTTTTTATTTCTTTCATTCCGTACCTTCGTTACCTTCTGTATCCTCTGTATAAAACTCTTCATAAAGATATTTCTTCATGTATTCCGGTCTGTTTATGAAAAAATCCCTCAGCGAGGCCTTCAGCTCACCGTCATCCACATATTTGTCAAGAACCCTGTCCACATTGTCCATGGAATAATCAGTATCTACCATATCCTCAAAGGAAGCAACAAACTGATCCCTGAATTCGGCATTCTGCATCAGTGCCTTAAACAATGTCTGTTCTTCGATACTTACAGCCTCATCGGACTGTCTGTCCTTAAAAGAATTGATCTCGTAGGCATTCGCAACTTCGAAGTAATCAAGCGCCCCGAAGAGACCGTCAAGAAAATCCATATCATACAAGGACCAACGCCATCTTCCGTCACTCTCTCCATACTCTATCGGGGTTCGTGCCCTGTACATCTGACGGTTTATTACTTCATTCTGATCAAGGTTGCAGCCATATATGGTAGCACACAGGTAATCTATATAGCTCTGGACATCGATCATCGTACAGAATTCGTAGTAATTGGCCGGATCCGCAAGGTCATGTTCTCCCAGGTACTCATATATCTGCCTGTACAGGGCCTCATCCTCCGGCTTCCCGGTGTCGATCAAGCCTTCCTTGACTATTATGATATTGTCCTCACTTATACCCTTATGCTCATAGAAATACGCAGGGCTGTACTTCTCACAGGCAAACGTGTTGAACCAGAACTCACCGTTTAAGAATACGCTCACCTTCGTATGCTGCTGCGAAGCCACATCACGTCCCGATGAAAGCTCCTGAAGTACAGCGTCCGAGGCTCCGTCCCTTAATGCGATGGAATGCACGGGACGTCCGTTCCCGAAGATATCCATTTCGAAGCTGTCCGATCCACTGTAACTCTTCCTTGAATATATCGAGAAACGCTTCTTCGCAAAGTCACGCGATGTACCGCCGAATACCCTTATTCCTGCATTCTGCTCACCTATGAAGCTTCCGTTATTGAAGAACTGAATGCTGCCTTCCCGCTCCCACAGCCTTCCGGATTGTCTGAAATTAACCTGCGGCTCCTCCCCGTTCTGCCCGCCTGCATACCACATATCATACTGCGGTCCGGTCACACAGATACCGTTGTCCCCGAAGAGATCCGTGTAATCGGCGGTAATGGAGATCACCTTCCTGTTTTTGTATCCGGGATATCCCACAAAGTACACTCCGGTTGAGCTGTTACTGCGGTTGCCGGCCTCATCAAACACTGCCGCCTTTACAACAAAAGCCCTGTCAATATCCTGATCATCAGGCTGATAATACATGTAGTCAAATACTACCCTTTGCGCCATGTTGCATGGAGCCGGTTCGCCCTTTCTGTCGTAAATCCTTATCGGCTGATCATACGGTATCGATTCCATTGTAGGCTCGCTTCCGTCAATTGTGTAGTAAATCTTTGGCGCATTACCGGTTTCATCCTTACCTCCGGCTTCTTCTTTATATGACAGAGTCAGCATAAACTCATCATCGTAGAATCCACTCACCTTGGAAAACAGGGGTTCTTCATAGACCACCTCAGGCTCAGGTTCATACCTGGCACTGTCATATACCCTGCCGCTTTTATCCGACAGATACACCGTTTCGCCTGCCCCGAGTCCGAAGGGTGAAGTGACATCAAGATATATCGTCAGCTCCTCTCCCGCAGGGATAACATTTCCTGACAAAGAAAGCAGATCAAGATTGCCGGGCTTGTCCGACAGAAACATATCATCAAGATCCAGTGTGTTCGATCCTGTGTTTTTCAGCCTGATGAAGTCCTCTGTTGTGAACGTTTCCCCTTCCGGCACGAGACTGCCGTCTCCGTGAAGAAGGCTGAACTTCAGCTGACCCTTGGAGTAATCGGCATATTCAAACCCGGTGCACAGCAGGCCCGCGCACATAAGAACCGAAATGATCATCAGGTTCTCCTGAAGCCTGCTTATTTCAGGCTGGCTGTCATAGATAAGCCTTCTTAAATAGAAGGAGAAAACAAAAGTGATGACCGTTCCGAGTAAGGTGACCAGAACAATATATTCAATATCCTGATAAAGGAAACTTCCTGTCCTCAGATTACCGGCAAATACCTTCAGCGAGTCTATACCCGTACCAAATCTTTTGAATATTGCGGCTACCCACAATACAAGATTTACACCTGCCAGCAATACAATACATATTACGGATCTGTATAAAGACAGCTTCCTGCCGGGAGAACCCAATATAAAAAAAAGCCCCGCAATGAAATCGACTACAAGCGTAATCACAAATGCGAGTAGAACAATCTTTGCCATATAATCATGCCCTTAACGTAATCCGGTATCTTCACCCGCTTAACAAACAGTATAATTTTATCACCCCAAATGGCTAAAAGCAATAAATCATTATAAAGTTTGATAAA
>JAFSZZ010000069.1 GCA_017458765.1 Lachnospiraceae bacterium
CGCACCGTAATCATCATCCGTAATGGATATCTTAGGCTTCCTTGAGCTGCAGTTATTCGCAAGGGTATTATAGTCATCGGCAAATGCAGGGCAATTCTCCCCAACATATATAAGAAGCCTCTTCTGCATGAGTTCATCGGCGATATCCTCGATACGTCCCACGAACTCCGGTCCGAATACGAGTACGTCGATCTCGGCAAGCTTTGCACAGTACAGGATCTCATCCGAAGAATATCTGAAGTTGAAGGGAACGGCGATCGCGCCCGTCTTAAGCACTCCGAAGTAGATCGGCAGCCACTCGAGGCAGTTCATCATAAGTATCCCGACCTTCTCGCCCTTCTTTATCCCGCGGCCTATGAGCATATTTGCAAAACGGTTCGCCTTCTCGTCAAACACGCTCCATGTTATCTCACGTCTGTACGGCTCCTTGGGATTTGATTCGATAAGATCGAAGTCCTTCCAGGTCTTACGACTGTTTTCCTTGATCTCGGGGTTGAGTTCCACGAGACACACGTCATCCCCGTAAAGCTCGGCATTTCTCTCAAGTAAATCTGTTATAGGCATTTTCCTTCTCCTCTGTATATCTTGAAATTCTAACCTGATGTGATATAATATCGATAAAGAAAGAGCGGTAACCCCGCTTAGTAAACTCACAGTTATAAATAACCGCCTTACTGACAAGACCACCTAACTGATAGGTGGTCTTGTTTGCTTATTTAGTCCTGTACATAAGGCATTATAGCTACGTGACGCGCCCTCTTAACCGCTACTGTAAGAGCTCTCTGGTGCTTAGCGCAGGTACCTGTTATCCTACGGGGAAGTATTTTGCCCCGCTCTGAGACGAACTTCCTTAATGTAGCTGCATCCTTATAATCGATATTCTTATCTGTTCCACAGAATGCACATACTTTCTTTCTTCTGCGCATCCCGCCTCTTCTCCTCATCGGAGAATCGGCTCTGTCGTTATCGCCCTGTGGCTTATTATATGCCATTTCCATTTCCTCCTTAAGTTCTGACTAGAAAGGCAGATCCGAATCCTTAATGTCCGGAAGATTCATGAAATCGTTGTCAGGAGCCTCGCCTGCGGGCGGATTGGCGGGAACATAGCCCGAATTATCCGATCCTGCATTCTTGCTCTCGGCGAACTCGATGTTGTTCGTAACAATGTTCATACTGTACACTTTTTCACCGTTCTTGTTCGTGTAGTTATCGTTACGAAGCTCACCTTCAACAAGGACCTTTGTACCCTTACGAAGATATTTCTCTACGAATTCTCCCTGCTTGCCGAATGCTGTGCAGTTAAAGAAATCTGTTGTCTGCTCATCTCCGTTTCTCTTAAATCTCCTGTCAACGGCAATGGAAAACTTACCTATCGCCATCGGATTGTCACCCGTAGAATACCTTGTCTCGGGATCACGTGTTAATCTGCCCATCAAAATAACTTTATTCATATAAACTCTCTTTCTACTATGCGTCTGCTCTTACGCACAAATATCTGATGACATTGTCCATAATGCGTATGCGATTCTCGATCTCGACAGGAGCTGTTGCATCAGCATCGAAATGTACGAAGTAATAGTAAGCTTCCTTCATCTTCTGGATCTCGTAAGCCAACTTCTTCTTACCCCATTCGTCGATGCCTTCGATCGTGCCGCCAAATCTGGTTATAAGCTTCTGAACCTTCTCAAGCACGGCAGTTCTCTCATCGTCTTCGAGTTTAGCACTAAGAACAACGCATAATTCGTATTTGTTCATGCTAGTACCTCCTTTTGGTCTCTGGCCTTATCTCTGCGGATAAAGCAAGGAATTTGCGGAATGGGCATAGTACGCCCGTTCTCGATTTGTATCACGGTTTGAAATGATATCATATTTCTGCCGACTTTTCAACAACAATTATGATTTTTTACAATTCTATCCCCTGAAGTTTTGCAAGTTCGGTAAATACCTGTCCTATCCTTTCCCTAATAACAAGAGTGTTCTGCGCCCTGCGGACATTTATTTCGGCCTGATTTATGATAACAAGGTTGCGGCCGCCGAAATAATTTATATAAGAAGCGGCCGGGTAAACCGTAAGGGATGTGCCGCCGATTATGAGCATGTCCGCGCCTGCTATTGCATGTATCGCCCCCGATACCTGGTCCTCCGGAAGTCCTTCCTCATAAAGAGTGATGTCGGGACGGATCGTGCCTCCGCACGAGCACTTGGGTATTGGCTCCGTGGACTCAAAGATATAGTCGGAAGGATACTTTTTCCCACACTTCATGCAGTAATTCCTGAGTGCACTGCCGTGTATCTCGTAAACCGTCCTGCTGCCGGCCTTCTGATGGAGTCCGTCGATGTTCTGAGTTACGATCGCCTTTAACCTGCCCTGTTTTTCGAGCGCTGCCAGATATCTGTGGGCGTTGTTCGGCTCTATGTTGCGTGTATCCATCTTCTGTCTGTGGAACTCATAATAGATCCTGGGTTCGTTCACAAGACAGCTGTGACTTAACAGATATTCCGGCTGGTACATGTCAAACTGGACATCGTGCTGGTTGTAAAGACCGTCCTTACTCCTGAAATCGGGGATCCCGCTCTCGGTCGATACACCTGCCCCTCCGAAGAATACAATATTGTTACTCCCTTCGATCAATTCCTTCAGTTTTTCAATTTCTCCCATGGTAATCCTCCTTTGATCACTGTTTTTCAGTGAGATCATTTTTCAGCGTGATCAGGGTCCGGTCTACTCGATCAGCCCTACCTGCATCTCCGCCTTGCATACCTTTTCACCATTCTGATTTAAAATAACAACTTTTATTATTATCAGTTTAAATGTGTCGTTCTTCTCCGTTACTGTACCTTCGATAGTAAGCTCATCTCCGACATATACGATCCCGGAAAATTTAGTTTTTACACTGTGTATAAGGGAATGTTCACCGGGAAGGTATACTCCTGCAAGTGTAGAAAGATACGACGCCGTGAGCATTCCGAAGACTACGCATCTCTTATGGCCGTGTGCCCTTGCGTATTCGGGATCTGCGTGCAACGGATTGATATCGCCGGTTATCTCGCGGAATCTATCCATATCCTCATCGGTCACGGTGACCGTGAAACTCTCTTTATGTCCTACCTCGATCCGGTCGTAAGTGTATGTATTCATAAAGGTTGTACCTGCCTGTTTGTTATATATCGCCGTTATATATCATCGTTATATATCGTCGATATTTATTATTCTTCCATTTTCTTTTTTATCATGTCAACCATCTGCCCGACATTCTCAAGCTTGTTAACTTCCTTGATATCGAACTTCATATTAAATTCCTTTTCCATGGATATGATAAGCGAGATATGCTCAAGCGAATCCCAGTCCTCGATGTCATCCGAATTCGTCGAATCAGTGATAACGAGTGTTTCGTCATCGAACACATCCCTGAATATCCCGTTTACTTTTTCCATTATCTCTTCTCTTGTCATAATCTGTTACTTCCTTATCTTTTTTTTGAGTCAGCGGGGACAGGTTCCCTGACTCGCCCGCTCCGGGTGAGTCAGGGAACCTGTCCCCGTGACTCACTTCCAGCAGCCCTGCGGAAAGTAATTGATCTACCACCTTTTCGACCACCTCTACCGGCTGCTCGATGACCTCGGCCAGTCCTTCGATATCATGCGTTCCGTCCGCATATGCCAGCACATCCTTCATGGCAAGTGTCTCCTGATAAGTCTCCTTCGAGCTCATCGTCGGCACCAGTCCGCGTTTTCCAAGCTGCGGCTCGCACAGACAGGTCACACGGAATTTGTGAGTCAGCGGGGACC
>JAFSZZ010000005.1 GCA_017458765.1 Lachnospiraceae bacterium
TCTTAAATCCGTTTTTAATAGCGGTCTCTATATATTCTCTTTCCGTACCGGATGCGTGCATGCACCTTACGGTATGTGTATGGTAATTTGCTTTCATTTATTTTCCTTTCTGCTGCAGGGATGATTATAGCACGAATGCCCCGATCCTGCCACAGATGCCCGGACAGCCGCCGGGCGGCAGGTTTGATTAAAGCCTGTATCTGTGTTAGATTATTATAGGATTTATGAAAACTGTCTGTTATCAGCGGAGACTTTAAAATGTCCGGAAAGAACGAAAGTAAAACAATACCATATGACTGTATAGTGATCGGGGCAGGTCCGTCCGGTCTGATGGCTGCTGTTACCGCGGCAAGGGCGGGAGCGGATGTGCTTGTGCTCGAACACAGGGATAAGCCTCTTAAGAAGCTGTATGCCACGGGAAACGGAAGATGCAACTTCACCAACATGCATATGGATGAAAATGTTTACAGGGGGAGCGATCCTTCCTTTGCCTATGAGGCACTTAAGGTGTTCGGAAGGGATGAACTTCTTGACTTCATGCACGGCCTCGGCCTGATGACCAGGGATATAGACGGCTATGTATATCCGCATAATGAACAGGCCAGAGCTGTTGCGGATGCATTGCTGCTTGAGTGCAGGAAGCTTGGCATCGAGATAAGATGCAGCGAAGATGTGGTTGACATAACTAAGAATGAAAGATTTGCCGTTTCGACACGTTCACATGTTTTCAGAAGTAAAAAGCTTATCATTGCAGCAGGCGGTAAGGCGGCTCCGACACATGGGAGCGACGGCAGCACGAACAGGTTCATACGTGCTTTCGGTCACGAGATGGTCTTACAATACCCGGCCCTTGTTCCGCTGAAAGTGGCGGACAGAAAGCTTTCCGGGCTTGGCGGCGTGCGGGTAAAATGCGGCATATCCCTTACGGTGGATGGTAAGATCGTATCAAAAGAGCAGGGTGAGATCATTTTCAATAAGGACAATATAAGCGGAATACCGGTGATGCAGGTCAGCAGATATGCGGTACGTGCCGTTTCGGAAGGGAAGGATGCAGCCTTATGTATCGATCTGTTCCCGGACCGTGATACGGATGAGCTTGCGGAAGAACTTGAGACAGCATTCGATATTTCGGGGAATGAGCGAAGGAACAGGGATATGAAGAAGGACCGTACGGCACTTGAAGCACTTTCGCTCTGCATCAATGATAAGCTCGCAGCATACTGTCTTAAAGAAGCCGGGATAACGCCAATGTCGCTTGCGGGCAGTTGCTCGAAGGAGAAGACAGGCAGGCTTGCGGCTTACCTTAAGAATATGGAGTACAGCATTATCGGGAGTGAAGGCTTTGACAGGGCGCAGGTCACTTCGGGCGGCGTGAACGTTTCGGAACTTACGCAGGATATGGAATCCCGCATAGTTCCGGGGTTATACTTAGTCGGAGAACTGTGCGATATAGACGGGACATGCGGAGGTTATAACCTCCAGTGGGCATTTACTTCAGGATATATCGCAGGATCAAATATCCGCTGATGATATTTTTTTGCTAATATTCTAAAGAATTATGCCGATATAGATAATAAGCCGAAGATTCCGAATGGATCCGGGGAAGGATCTGATCTTTGGTGATAAAGGATTGACAGCGCAGCCACGGAGGGTGAACATATGAGGATACAGAGCAGCCTTTCTGATCCGTTCAATTCAATAAATTCCCGTATGATGAACAAAAACATGATGCGCGCGGGTTCTGCCGTAAATAATTCAGGCAGGATAAACGGCAGCGTCCCCGGGATGGGAACTGTGATACCCGGGGCATCCGATGGCGACGTAAAGACTTCCGTAAGAAAACAGATGCAGGATCAGCTGCGAAACCTGTTTGAAAAAGAACGTGCCAAAACATCCCCGTTTCTTGCCGAGAACAACGATCAGGTAAACGGTACGGATAAGGAGGAAGAAGAGAAGAAGGATAAGCTGCTCGAGAGCGGTAAAGTATATAATTTCAAGGAAGTATCGAATAAGATAATGAGGGCCAAGACCTCGATAAGCGCGGGACAGGCGGTCGTTGCGGCCAAGAGGAAGGTGAGCGAGTTAAAGCGCAAGCTGGCTGCCTCGGGCGGTGATGACGAACTGCAGATGGCTCTTACTCATGCACGTAAGATGGAAGTGGTAGCAGAGCGCAAGAAGAACAACCTAACGCTTGAGGAGATGGTCAAAAATACGCAGAAACGGGATAAACTTCTCGAAAAGATGGAGAAGAAGGGGGAGTCCCCCGAAACACAGATGCTCGAGGAACTGAAGGATAAGGTTATGGACCGCCAGCTTGAGCATATAGATGAGCAGGCCGACATACAGCGTGAAGAGGCTGAGAGGATGCAGGAGAAGATGCAGGAGGAAATGGCAGAGAAGATCGAAGCATCCGAAGAAGAGATGATGGAACAGATGAGTTCGTTCGTGGAAGAGATGAGTGACGAGGAAAGCGAGATGCTGCGTGAGATGTCGGAAATGCTCGATGCCATGGAAACTGTCGATCCCCATATGAGTGAGGAGGCGCTGGACAAGCTTAAGTTAAAGCACAGGCTGTCGGAGCAGAAGTCACTCATGAAGGCGGACATGGAATATCTTAAGGATATGTACAAACATATTGACGGAAGGAATGCTGCATCCATGCCGGGTGTGAATCCTTCGGGTGCTTCGTTTGGTCCGATGTCTTCATTCGGATCCATGATGCCGTCGGTCGGAAGTATGATGCCGTCGGTCGATGCGGGAATGAGTACGGCACCGGAACCGTCGGTTGATGTTGCTCTGTGAGTAATTAATAATATTTGACGTGGACTCCTGTTTGTTTTATAATCCTTAATGTTTCAATATTACATACATCAAGGAATCCGGTGTAAGTCCGGAGCGATGCCGTCACCGTAACTTCGGAGCGGATACGCAGTGCCACTGAGCAGGTCTTGGGAAGGCGCGTATCGGTGATGATGAAGAGCCGGGATATTTGAGTATGTAACGGGCTTGGCCTCTACGGTCCATAGAGGGAGTCTGAATAAAGTTTTTGAAGGCCGGATATATCCGGTCTGTATATTTGCGTGAAAAAGGACCTTTAAACCGGTCCTTATTTTATTGAAAGAAGGAGAGGAAAAATGAAGAAAAAGATAGCAGTAACGATCCTGGGTGTTTCCATGGCAGCCCTTTTGCTTGCAGGCTGCAGTGGAGTGAATGTTAACATCAACACGAACGGTACACAGCCGGAAGCACAGACAGGCGAAGGAACAGCAGATGAAGGAGCGTCAGACGAAGGAGATGCAGTGGAGATGAGTGATCTTGACAGGGCAAATGAGGTCGCAGCACTTATCGATGCCATATATGTCCAGGAGAGGACGGATGAAACGGATGCACAGTGCAGTGCAGCCAAAGAGGCATGGGATGCACTTACCGATGAGCAGAAGGAACTTGTTGAAGGTGAGTTCGCAGATCCCGATTACTTCGGAAGGGATACGGGAGACGCATCCAAGGATGATCCGCTAAACGGTGATGATATAGGAGAGGATGAGATCCTGGTGGTAAGCTTCGGCACATCCTTTAACGATAGCCGTACAGAGGATATAGGCGGTGTTGAGAAGGCTATTGCAAAGGCGAACCCCGACTGGTCCGTAAGGCGTGCTTTTACCGCACAGATAATAATCAACCATGTGCAGGCAAGAGATAATGAGAAGATCGATAATATGACGCAGGCACTTGACAGGGCAGTCGAAAACGGAGTTAAGAGGCTTGTCGTTCAGCCCACGCATCTTATGCACGGTGCGGAGTATGATGAGATGATGGATGCTCTTGCCGGTTATGCGGATAAGATCGGGGAGATCAGGGTTGCGGAGCCGCTCCTTGGTGAAGTCGGAAATGATGCAAGCGTAATAAACGAGGATAAGAAGGCTGTTTCCGAATATGTTGCGGCTGCAGCGGCAGCAGATGCAGGCTTTGACGGTGTTGACGCTGCGGCGGATGGCGGAACGGCATTAGTGCTTATGGGCCATGGTACGGCACATACGGCCAAGGTAACTTATGACCAGATGCAGACACAGATGGAAGATCTTGGATATAAGAACGTATTTATAGGAACCGTGGAAGGTGAGCCTGAGGATACGGCCTGCGAAGCAGTGATGGATAAGGTCGCAGAGGCAGGTTATAAGAAGGTGATCCTGCGCCCTCTCATGGTAGTTGCGGGAGATCATGCCAACAATGATATGGCAGGTGATGAAGATGATTCATGGAAGTCAATGTTTACCGCTTCGGGTAAGTTTGATTCCGTTGATACACAGATAGCCGGACTTGGACGTATCGAGGGAGTACAGGAAATTTATGTAAACCACACAAAGACTGCGATGGATTCGGAGGCTATAAATAATGCGGATGCTTCTGCTGCATCCAAGGGGGATGCCGCGATCGAAGACGGAACATATGAGGCGGTGTTTACAACAGACAGCAGCATGTTCCATGTTAACGAGGCAAATGACGACAAGGGCGTGCTCACTGTAAAGGACGGACAGATGACGATACATGTAAGCCTTGCGGGCGACGGGATTGTTAACCTGTTCGCAGGAACAGCAGAGGATGCGCAGAAGGATGGAGCAGTCCTTCTTGAGCCTACCGAGGATGAGGTGACTTACTCGGACGGGACAACAGAGAAGGTCGCAGGCTTTGATATCCCCGTACCTGCGCTTGATGAGGAATTCGATGTTGCGCTTATAGGCACCAAGGGCAAATGGTACGATCATAAGGTAAAGGTTACGAGCGACCTTAAGAAGGCAGAATAAGACCGATGATCCTGAGGCCCTGCGTATTTACACAGGGCCTTTATTTTGTGATAATGAAAAACATGAGAAGAATAAGTATACTGTTATGCATTTTAATAATGTGCATGTTTGCGGAAGGCTGCAGCGTTCCGGGAAGTGCTGTAAGCGGCAATGCCGTACGGGACAGTGAGAGCGGGGCAGAAAGCGGCATTGAGGGCCATATCGGGGACGGCACATACAAAGTTGATGTAGGCCTTAGCGGAGGCAGCGGAAAGGCATCGGTAACTTCGCCTGCAACCCTTACTGTTACTGACGGTAAGATGACAGCCGAGATCGTATGGAGCAGCGATAAATACGACTACATGCTTGTCGATGGTGAGAAGTATTTAAGGCTTAATGAGGAGCTTGGTATCGAAGGAGATTCGGTCTTCAGGATACCGGTATCCGAACTTGATAAAGATATCACGGTCATCGCGGATACGACTGCCATGAGCGTACCGCACGAGATAGAATATACGCTGCGTTTTAAACTGCAGGGGACTGAAGATGAAGGCAGCGGATACGGAACGGACGAAGAGCATAAGAGGGTAAACAGCAGGATATCCGGATCGAATGTGCTTAAGGGTATCAGGACGGATATTGCCGCGGACGGTACATACATACCGGTAAATATTGCGGGAGATGACGGTAGAGCGATCGGTTTTGATAATACGGTAAACAGACGTTATGCCGATATGTTTACGATAGCATATTCGGATGACGGGTATTACTATATCCATATTGAACAGACGGGAGATATCATCATCGTACCGGAGGGGAAGAGTGTAAGTATTCTTAACACGGACAGTGAAGATGATGTTTATGATAAGAGCAGCGGGGATGAAGAGAGTGATGAAGCCGGCGATAATGAAGACAGTGATAAAGAGAACGAAGCCGTAGTGTTATGTAAACCATTCGAGAACATCTATCTTGTATCGACTGCCGCAATGGACGTATTTGCCGCGATCGATGAGGAACTTTCCGATATACGTTTCTGTTCGCTTGACAGGAAGGAATGGTATGTTGAGGAAGCCGCAGCAGCCTTCGATGCGGGTACGCTTGAATACGCGGGAAAGTATTCCGCACCTGACTACGAACGCCTGCTTGCGGGTGACTGTGATCTTGCGATCGAGAACACCATGATCTATCACAAGCCGGAGGTGATAGATAAGCTGGATTCGCTTGGCATACCGGTGATCGTTGAAGCATCGAGTTATGAATCACATCCGTTTGGAAGGATCGAGTGGATCAAGCTCTACGGTGCCCTTACGGACAGGCTCACAGAAGCGGAAGAGATATTTGATGAGAGGCTTAGAGAAGTTGAGCCGCTGGTCACGGAATATGAGAAAAACAGTACTGCAGGCAGTGAGGAAACCGGTAAAAAGAAGAGCGTAGCGTTTTTTTACGTGACATCAAACGGAGCGGTCAACGTCAGGAAGAGTAATGATTATGTGAGCAGGATGATAGAGATAGCAGGCGGTGAGTATGTTCCGGGCATGCCGGAGGATGACGGAAATGCACTGTCTACGGTCAATATGCAGATGGAATCATTCTATGCAGAGGCCGGGGATGCTGATATACTTATATATAACGGCACTATAGCAGGCGGGATAGACAGTATCGGAGAACTGCTTGACAAGGACAGACTGTTTGCGGATTTCAAGGCCGTGAAAACAGGGGAAGTCTATTCAACAGATAAGAATATGTATCAGGAGACGATGAGCATACCCATGATGGTAATGGATATGAACAGGATACTCAAGGATGATAAAGTGTCCGATAAAGAACTCATTTTTCTAAAAAGGATCGAATGATATAAAGGATGCACGGGGCTTGATCAACATGGCGCGATCTTACGGAGAAGGAACGGAAGAAAGAAGGGCGGGAAGATACACAGTTGCTTTTATCTGTGTCATCATCCTGCTTTTTATGCTGTTTTTATTGAACATCTGTATGGGCAGCGTGAATATACCGGCCGGTGACGTGCTTTCTTCGTTATTCGGAGGAGATACCGGTGAAGTCAGCATGAAGATAGTAACGGATATAAGACTGCCGAGGGCGGTTGCCGCATTGCTGCTCGGAGGGGCTCTGTCCGTATCCGGGTTCTTTCTGCAGACCTTTTTTCATAACCCCATTGCAGGACCGTTTATACTGGGTATTTCTTCGGGAGCGAAGCTTACCGTTTCGCTTGCGATGGTATTTTCACTTAGCATCGGAAGCCGGCTCGGATCGTTTTCGATGATCGCCGCGGCGTTTATTGGAGCTATGATCTCGATGGGATTCGTCCTTATGCTGTCGAATAAGGTCAGGAGGATGTCGGTGCTCATAATATGCGGAGTGATGATCGGCTATATATGTTCGGCGATAACCGATTTTGTCATAACCTTTGCCGACGATTCAAATATCGTTAATCTGCACGGCTGGTCCTTAGGGAGCTTCTCCGGGATGGGACATGAGCACGTGAGGGCAGCGGCATTCATCGTGATCATATCGGTATGTGCGGCTTTTTTCCTGTCAAAGCCTGTTTCGGCATATCAGATGGGAGATGTGTATGCCGAAAACGCAGGAGTCAACTTAAGGGCATTAAGGGCGGCTCTTATACTTATCTCAAGTATCCTTTCGGCTACGGTGACTGCGTTTGCAGGTCCCATATCTTTCGTGGGAGTCGCCGTGCCGCATCTTATAAAAACCCTGTTTAAGACATCAAGACCGATCATACTGATCCCGGGATGTTTCCTGGGCGGTGCGGTGTTCTGCCTTATCTGCGATCTGATGGCAAGGACACTTTTTGCTCCGACGGAACTCAGTATAAGTACGGTGACAGCTGTGTTCGGAGCACCGGTCGTGCTCCTGCTGATGCTGAGGATGTCCGGGGACTGATCGTAAGTGATATACGCCGGGACTAAGCGGGAGGATCCGGATCACCATGAAGAACGGTAATATTTCAGAAAACGGACTGCATACAGAAAATATGGCGGTGGGCTATGACAGAAGCATACTCATCGACGGGATAGATATTGCCGTAAATCCGGGCGAGATCCTTACGCTGATAGGTCCGAACGGATCGGGAAAATCAACGGTATTAAGGAGCATCATAGGGCAGCTTAAGCTTATAAAGGGAGCCGTGTTTTTTGGTGATACGGACCGTAAGGATATCGACAGAAACGAGCTGGCGAAAAAGCTGTCGGTCCTTATGACGGACCGGGTAAAGACCGAGCTCATGACCTGTTTTGATGTGGTCGCGACGGCGAGATATCCGTATACAGGGAGGTTAGGAATATTAAGCGATCATGACAGGCAGGCAGTAACGGATGCTCTTGCAACGGTGGGCGCATCGGATCTGGCAGACCGGGATTTTAACAATATCTCGGACGGTCAGAGACAGAGGATAATGCTTGCAAGATGCATCGCACAGGAGCCCGAGATCATTGTACTTGACGAGCCCCTGTCCTATCTTGATATCAAATACAAGCTTGAATTCATACGCATCCTAAAGGACCTGTGCAGAGACAGGAATGTCGCGGTCATAATGTCTGTGCATGAGATAGAACTTGCGGGGCAGATATCAGACCGGGTGGTCTGCATAGGCAGAAACGGTATAGACAGAACAGGCACAAGAGATGAGATATTTAACCCCGATTATATCTGCAGTCTGTTTGACATATCAAAAGAAGATTATCTTAGATTATATCCGGTATCTTTTGCCGGGGGATATAAAACGGATACAGGAAACGCGGGATATGTTGCGAAGGGCGGAAAGCTGTTAAGAAAGGGTATAACCACTGGAACTTGCGCCGCTGCAGCTGCTTATGCGGCAGCATTACAGGTATTTGATGAAAGTGCCGGAGAAACGGTATCCGTACGCACGCCGTCGGGTGAAACGGTAAGTGTTCCCGTATTTATTGATGACAGCAGTGTGGATTCTTCATTTTATGTGATAAAAGACAGCGGAGACGATCCGGATGTTACGAACGGGGCCGGGGTTTATGTGAGTGTCCGAAGGATTACGGATGCAAAGGCAGGGGGTGCGCAGGATCGCAGCTCCGGAATTTTCACGGATGAGGATCATCCGGGGATATGTCTTGCAGGCGGAGAAGGAGTCGGTACCGTGACAAAGGAAGGGCTTGAGCAGCCCGTGGGTTATCCTGCCATAAATAAGGTGCCCCGTGCCATGATCTTTAAGGCGGTCGACAGCGTAAGGGCAAAATACGATCCACAGTGTCCTCTCATGGTAACGGTATCGGTTGAAGGAGGAGTCGGGCTTGCCGCAAAGACCTTTAATCCGGAACTTGGGATAGAGGGCGGCATTTCGATCCTTGGAACAGGCGGGATACTGGAGCCTATGAGCGATAAGGCTATAGTTGATACGATAGAGACTTCGATAAAACAGCAGACCGCGACCGGACATAAGGCTCTCCTTGTAACTCCCGGGCAGTACGGACAGGGTTATGTGAAGAATGAGCTTAAGATAGAGACGGAAGGATCCGTAAAATGCAGCAATTTTATCGGAGAAGCGATAGATCTTGCGGGGGTGTACGGATGCACCAATGTACTGCTCGTTGGTAACCTCGGGAAGCTTGTAAAGCTTGCGGCGGGGATAATGAATACCCATTCTGCGGTCGCGGATGGAAGGATGGATATAATGTGTGCCCACCTTGCACTTTGCGGCGGCAGCAGGGATATGGTGAGCGAGATGTATGAGTGCATAAACACGGATACGGCACTTGATAAGCTTAAGCAGTGGGGACTGTATGAGGATGTCATAAACAGTCTGATCGCTGCGATAGATAAGAGGATAAAGAAAAGGGCAGGAGACAGGCTTAATGCAGGTGTGATGCTCTTTTCCGAGAAATACGGATATCTTGGAGAAACCTCCGGGGCGGCACAGGCACTTAAAGCATACATATCGGAGAACGATAAAAAGGAGATATAAATGGTACACTTTGTAGGAGCGGGATCCGGGGCGGTCGATCTTATAACTGTAAGGGGAGCGGGACTGCTTGAAAAGGCGGACGTGATAATATACGCGGGTTCTTTAGTCAATCCGGGGCTTCTTGAATATGCACATAAGGATTGCAGGATATACGACAGTGCATTGATGGATCTTGGAGAGATAATGGATGTGATAAGGGAAAATGCGGATAGGGAAGTGGTGCGTCTGCATACCGGAGATCCTTCGATATACGGAGCGATAAAGGAACAGATGGATATACTTGAAAATGAGGGAATACCTTATGATGTATGTCCCGGTGTAAGTTCGATGTCGGGAGCCGCGGCTTCCCTTAAGGCAGAATATACACTTCCGGGAGTATCCCAGAGCGTGATAATAACCAGGGCAGAGGGAAGGACGGCAGTGCCTGAGGGACAGGGACTCAGTGAACTTGCAAAACACGGCTCGACAATGGTCATTTTTTTATCGGCGGGACTTTCAGATAAGGTAAGCGCCGAACTTATGGAAGGCGGATATGCGCAGGACACTCCCGCTGCTGTAGTGTATAAGGCTACCTGGCCGCAGGAGAAGATAATACGAACGACACTTGGCAGGCTCCCGCAGGCGATGAAGGAGGAAAGAATAGATAAAACGGCTCTTATCATAGTCGGAGATGTGCTTGATACGGATTATGAACTCTCAAGGCTGTATGATAAGGATTTTTCCACGGGTTTCAGGAACGCCGGGAATAACCGGGAATAACCCGGGAAGTGAGGACAGGTAAGAGGGAGACATTAAGCTTTGAAGACAGCGTTGTTTGCGGTAAGCTGCGCGGGTATGGAAGCGGCAGTCAGGATACATAAGGGATTATGCGAAGAAGGGTATGAGGATCCGGACATACAGGTTTACATAAAGTTCGGAGATCAAGACGGGAACGCTCTGTCCGGTGACGGCATGGATCCTGTTTTACTCGGGAAGGAAGATGACCTTAAGGAGTATGTTAGCCGTGCTTTTGAAGAAGCGGAGGCTCTTATCTTCATATGTGCCTGCGGTATAGCCGTGCGCCTCATTGCCCCGTTCATAGTACATAAAGCCAAGGATCCCGCGGTGATCGTTATTGATGAAAAGCTTAAGCACTGCATCCCTGTTCTGTCGGGACATCTGGGAGGTGCAAACGCACTTGCGTTAAGGATCGCATCATTTACCGGAGCGGAAGCGGTAATAACGACGGCATCCGATATAAACGGCATGACCGCGGTCGATATGTTTGCAAAAGACAACGGGTTTGCCATAACGGATCTTGAGAAGGCGAAGGAATATACGGCGGCTCTGTTAAGCGGTGAGACACTGTATGTGATAAACGATGCGAAGGATGTTACGGGAGAAATGATCCTGCCCGAAGGATATGCTTTCACTGGTGAACCGGATGGTATGGATAGTCGCAGCGGAATGGATGATCGCAATGGTATGGATGGTTGCAATATTACTGACGATCGCTGTGTTATAAGGATAACTTATAAAAGAAGCGCTCATGCGGATGCTTGCGATCGTGAGCTTATACTCATACCGCGCTGCCTGAAACTCGGTATAGGCTGCAGGAAGGGAGTATCAAAGGAGAGGATAGAAGAAGCCGCAGTAAAATGCTTTGAGAAACACGGTCTTTATCTTGATGCTGTAAGTCAGGTGTGCAGCATCGATCTTAAGAAGGACGAGGAAGGTATATCGGAATTCAGCCTGGACAGAGGTATCGGATTTACGGTTTATCCTGCGGATGAACTCAATGCATTGGAGGGTGACTTTTCCCGGTCGGACTTTGTTAAGGATCATACAGGGGTTGATAATGTGTGCGAACGCAGTGCTTTGATGGAGGGCGGAAGGCTTCTGGTCGGCAAGGAAAAATACGACGGCATAACACTTGCAGTGGCTGCTGTGGCAAGGCCTGTTACGGGACAGATCTACTGAGAGGATGCAGGAAAGATCAGCTGAAAGGATGCGGGGACAGATCAACTGAAAGAATACAGTGTCAGATTTTCTGAAAGTATATGGGGACTGAGCGGATGGGAATATTGTATGTGGCAGGTATAGGACCGGGAAATGAAGACGGGATGACGGTAAAGGTCAGAAGGATACTTGACGAATGCCCGGTCATAGCAGGATATAAAACATATATCGAACTTGTAAAGCCCATTCTCGGCGCGGATAAGAAATATGTGGATACCGGGATGCGAATGGAGAAGGAACGGTGCAGGATGGCGCTTGAAGAAGCCTGTGGGGACGATGCAAAAGTATGCATGATCTGCAGCGGGGATGCATCGGTTTACGGAATGGCGGGACTGGTGCTTGAGATGGCGGAAGAATACCCCGAGGTCAGGGTGGAAGTTATCCCGGGTGTGACTGCTGCGTTGTCGGGATCCGCAGTGCTCGGTGCAGCTGTGGGGCATGACTGTGCGCTTATAAGTCTGAGCGATCTGCTGACGCCGCGGGAGGTGATAGATAAGAGACTCAGTGCCGCCGCGGAGGGGGATTTTGTTATCTGTTTATATAACCCGGAGAGCAGGACGAGGAAGGGTTATCTTAAGCATGCATGTGAGATCATATTAAAATACAGGGATAAGGATACGGTCTGCGGGGCCGTAAGGAATATAGGGCGTGACGGCGAGCAGTATGAGCTTATGACTCTTGAGGAACTTACGGGATATGAAGCGGATATGTTCACTACCGTTTTCATCGGCAGCCGCCGAACCGTGGCAGCAGGCGGAAGGATGGTCACGCCCAGGGGGTATGAACTGTGAAAGTGCTTTTGTTTGGCGGAACGATAGAAGGAAGGAAGCTTGCGGAAGCCATAGCGGTTCACCTTCGATCTGAAGAAAGCAAAGATAAGGGAATAGAGTATTGCCATGTATGTGTGGCTACGCAGTACGGGGCATCCCTTCTTCCTCATGATGAGCGGCTCATAATACATCATGACAGGATGGATGAGGGTGAGATGGAGGAACTTATCGCAGGGACCGGTTTTGATGTGTGCATAGATGCCACCCATCCCTATGCCGTCATTGTGTCTGAGAATATAAAAATGGCCTGTGAAAACCGCGGGATTAAGCTGTATCGTCTGCTCAGAGAGGAAGAGTCCGGTAAATTGGACAGTATGATGAACGGACAGAGAGTCACATGTTTTGACAACGTGCACGATGCCGTGGATCATCTTAAGAATACAAAGGGCAATATCCTTACGACTACGGGATCCAAGGAACTTAAGGAATTCACACGGATAGAGGATTACGGGACAAGAGTGTATGCCCGTGTGCTGCCTGTGAGCGATGTGTTAAAGACCTGTGAGGAACTTAAGTTCCCGGCAGGGAATCTGTACTGCATGCAGGGGCCGTTCAGTACCGAGATGAATATTGCGATGATAAATGCTTCTCATGCAGGATACCTTGTTACAAAATCTTCCGGAAGTGCGGGAGGTTTTGATGAAAAGTACGAAGCTGCCATGCAGACCGGGGCTGAACTTGTCGTGATCGGAAGACCAAAGGAGATCCGGGACCGTGTATACAGTTACGAGGAGATACTTGATATCCTGGGGCTTAAGGATGTAAGAGGTACCCGCAGGGCTTACGTTATCAGCGCGGGCTGTGGGAACATAGGACAGCTGACCGTGGATGCAAAAAGAGCGATAGAGGAAAGCGAATGCCTGATAGGAGCCGGCCGTATCCTGGATGGACTCGGTGTTATGTCGACCTCAAAGAAGACTTTTTCAGGTTACAGACCTGATGAGATAAGCGGATTTCTGGCCGATAATATGCCTGAAACCGTGGCTTTGCTGTATTCGGGAGACATAGGTTTTTATTCGGGGGCATCAGGGATAGCGGACGTGCTTAAGGATTATGAGATCATACGTGTTCCGGGCATTTCATCCGCAACGTACTTCTGCGACAGGCTTGGGATACCATGGCAGGACGTAAGATTTTTAAGCTGCCACGGGCGTCCGGTGGATATAAGTAAAGAGGTTGGGGAGGGAGCAAAGCTTCTTATCCTCATGGGTGAAACGGAAGATGCCGGCAGGATATGTACTGAATTATGTAAACTAAATTTTGAAAAGGCCCGTGTATGTATCGGAGAGAGACTGTCTTATCCGGAGGAGAAGATAACCGAAGGAACAGCGGAAGAACTTAAATGTGTGACTATCGATCCGCTGTCGGTGATGTTGATATTATGTTAACCAATAAAGAAGCGAAGATAAACAGGATACTGATAGCGGCACCAAAGAGCGGGAGCGGGAAGACGATGATAACCTGCGCTCTTATACGTGCGCTTAAAATACGGGGACTTAAGGTGGGTGCCCGCAAATGCGGTCCGGACTACATCGATCCGATGTTCCACAGGAAGGCGCTTGACGTTGAGAGTGGCAATCTGGATCCGTATTTTACGGATGAGGAGATGCTTAAATATCTTCTTGTATCAGGCTGCCGTGATAATGATATGACCGTGATCGAAGGCGTCATGGGATATTACGACGGCATTGGCGGAACGACTGTTGAAGCAAGTACCTATGATGTTGCGGTAAAGACCGGCACACCGGCCATCCTTGTCGTAGATGCGAAGGGTGTCAGTGTAACTCTGTCGGCTCTCATTAAGGGAATGCTTGATTACAGGAAGGATAACAATATTGCCGGAGTGATCCTTAACAGGACATCCGAAGGCTTTTATGAGAGGATTGCAAAGGTTATCCGCGAAGAATGCGGTATCGAAGTCTTCGGTTTTATGCCGGAACTTCGTGACCTTGATATAGGATCGAGACATCTTGGACTGATGCAGCCTGATGAAGTGGAAGGGCTTGATGTAAAGCTTGATATGCTGGCAGGACAGATAGAGAGAACTGTCGACATTGACGGGATAATACGGACAGCAAAAGGGGCACCGGAACTTAGCGAAGTAAGGCCTGCAGAGCTTGATGGATTGCCTGGTTCGGTTGACGCACTTAAGGTAAGAGAAGCAAAGCCGGTGATAGCGGTCGCAAGGGATGAGGCTTTCGGATTCTTTTATGATGATAATATAAGGCTGCTTATGGAACTGGGGGCTGAGCCGGTATATTTTTCTCCCCTTCATGATGCGGCCCTTCCGGAAGGGACAGACGGTATTATACTGTATGGCGGATATCCGGAAGAACATGCCGCAGAACTTGAAGGAAACGTATCAATGAAAAGATCGATCCTTGAAGCATACAAAAAGGGTATCCCGATAATAGCGGAATGCGGCGGCTTTATGTATCTTCAGAAGGAACTTGAAACAAAGGACGGTCATATATATGAAATGTGCGGAGTGATACCGGGAAGAGCCTTTTTTGCAAACAGGCTCGTGCGCTTCGGGTATATGGAAGCAAAGGCCCAAAAGCCAGGTCTGTACGGTGATAAGGGACTTGTATTCAGAGGCCATGAATTCCACTACTGGGACTGCAGCATAAACGGGAACGATTTTAAGGCCGTAAAGCCGGGGAGCGTGGTTTCTTACGAGTGTATGATACATGAAAGCGCGATGGCGGCAGGTTTTGCACATATATATGCTTACGGGAATCCTAAGATGTATCTTGAATTCCTTAAAAAGGCGGTGGGATGATGGGCCTGTTTCTTATAACCGGAGGTTCCGCCTGCGGAAAATCGCAGTACGGTGAGAGCGCTGCATGTAAGCTTGGAGAACAAAATAAAAACGGCAGGCTTTACTATGCGGCAGCCATGTATCCTTACGATGATGAGAGCAGGGACAGGATAAGACGCCATCAAAGGATGAGGGACGGCAAGGGGTTTGAGACGATCGAGTGCTATACGGATATAGGGAGACTAAAAGATATCATCCCTGCAGGAAGCACGGTCCTTATAGAGTGCATGTCAAACCTGCTTGCAAACGAACTCTATCTTAAACAGGGTGCGCTTAATGATATAGTGACCGCAGGAGATCTCAGGGAAGAGAATTCCGGTATGATTTGGGAAAGGATCGATAAATGCATAACGGATCCGGTAATAAGACTGTCGGAGCATGCCGGTTCCTGTATCGTTATAACGAACGATGTGTTTTCGGACGGGAATGTCTATCCGTCTGAGACAGAAGAGTATATAAGATTGCTTGGTTATGTAAACCAAAAAATGTCGGACAGTGCAGAGCGGGTTGTGCGGGTCGTAAGCTCGATACCTGTAGTGCTTAAGGCAAAGGATGCTTAACCGGATAATATAAAAGGAGCAAAAGGGAAGATGGGATTGCTAAGGAGCATTGCGGCAGCATTTTCATTATATTCACGGATACCGATGCCCTCGTTTGAGTGGAAGGATGAGGACATGCGGTTCTGCATGTGTGCATTTCCTCTTGTGGGAGTGATCGAGGCGGTTCTGGCAGTTCTGGTATTTGAACTGTTAGGATACTTTGACATTGGTATCCTGTTCAGTGCCGCGATCATGACGGCACTTCCCGTACTTTATACCGGCGGGATTCATATGGACGGTTTATTGGACACTTATGACGCACTGTGTTCCTACGGTGATAAGGATAAAAAGCTTGAGATCTTAAAGGATCCGCATATCGGAGGATTTGCGGTGATCCGTACGATAGTATATGTTCTTATCGCCTTCGGGTGTTTTGGTGAACTGACGGAGAGAACGGTAAGTTACGGTGCGGATACATACATCATATACGCAGTTGCCGGAGGGTATATCGTTTCAAGGATACTCTCGGCGATATCGGTGATAAGGTTCAGGAAGGCAAAGGATGAGGGAATGGTGAGCGCGATATCGGAAAGCAATGACAGGAAGTGCTTTGCAATCCTTATCGTAATACTCATAACGGTCATTGCAGCGGGGGCGTTACTGCTTGGAAGATATGCTTTTGTGTGGCTTGCCGCCCTTCCGGTGTTTGCGTATTACAGATACAGATCATACAGAGATTTCGGCGGTATTACCGGAGATCTTGCGGGCTGGTTTTTGCAGCTGTGTGAGCTGGCGTTCCTTATTACGGCAACGGTATTTTCAATATTCTGGTGAACAATGAGCAGGATATTTATTACGGGCGGAAAGGCCCAGGGAAAAACGGAATATTCAAAAAAATATATTTCCGGGGGATATCACGTGATTGATGATATCTGTGAGACTGTAAGGGAATATGTCTTTGATGAAAAAATGTCGGGAAACGGTACGGGAGAAGGAATCGCTTCGGAAGCCGACCGTATGGCAGATAAGATCATGTCACGGCTTATGACGGGGGCAGAAGACCATAAGGATATCGTATTTATCGGGACGGAGACGGGCTGCGGGATCGTTCCCTCAGACAGTACGGAGAGGCTTTTCAGGGAAGTGAACGGACGTCTTAACTGTCTTCTTGCGGCATCGGCCGATACCGTAATACTCTTAAACTGCGGAATAGCGCAGGTCATAAAAGGGTAGAGATACCGGGCACTATATGATATAATCAAAAAGGGACTGAAACGGAAGGGTATGTTTGCAGGTGTGAGGCTTAGAGCGTTTATACTTTCTGCGGCGTTTATCCTTGATCTTATCATAGGGGATCCGGGATGGTGGCCGCATCCGGTTGTATATATTGGGAAGCTTATAAAGGCCGTCGAAGACGGCCTTTTTCACATGTTTTCTTTAGGCGGCGGTCAGGAGGAAGACAAGGGCAGGAAGCTGTTTGCCGGAGCGCTCCTGTGGCTCTTTACGGCGGCGGTAAGCACTGCGATACCATGGCTGGCTGTATTTATTCTGCGCAGGCTGAATAAATGGGCGGGACTTGCACTTGAGATACTGCTTTGTTCCCAGCTGCTGGCTGCAAGATCCCTGTTTGCGGAGAGCATGAAAGTATATAGGGCGCTTAAGTCGGGAGACAGGGAAGCGGCGCGCCTTGCGGTATCGATGATAGTGGGACGTGATACCGACAGGCTTGATGAAGAAGGGATGATACGTGCAACGGTCGAGACGGTTGCCGAGAACACATCGGACGGAGTCACCGCCCCGATCTTCTGGTATGTGCTTTTCGGGCTTCCGGGGATCTTTCTCTACAAGGCAGCCAATACCCTTGATTCGATGGTCGGATACAGGAATGAGAGATATCTGTATTTTGGCAGAGTGAGCGCCCGTATAGACGATCTGCTTAACTTCATACCCGCAAGGATAACGGGGTTTCTGATGGGATTTGCGGCAGGTGCGGCGGGTTTTGATATGAGAAAGAGCCTTAGGATCTTTATACGGGACCGTAAGAACCATGCAAGTCCGAACTCCGCACACACGGAGGCTGCGATGGCGGGTGCGCTCGGCATAAGGCTCGGCGGGGATGCATGGTATTTCGGCAGGCTGTATAAGAAGCCGGTGATAGGTGATGATCTGAGACCGCCTGTGGCAGAGGATATAAGGAATGCAAATAAGATAATGCTCACAACGGCAGTGATATCATGGCTTATCGGAGTGCTTGCGCTGCTCATGGCATTTTATGTTTGATATAAGGATTTTCATATAAGGATTTTATATACCGAAATCAGCGGATCGGAGACAGTATATGAGGATACACGGAGGAGAAAAAAGGGATATGGCACTTGACTTTTCGGTCAGTGTAAATCCGTTCGGAATGCCGGCGGCATGCCGCAGGGCGATAGCGGATTCCATACAGGAATGCTTAAGATATCCCGAGACCGAATGCGCGGCGCTTAAGGAGAAACTGTCGAAAATAAACGGCGGTGCCGGGATCATTTTGGGCAGCGGCGCATCGGAACTCATATATGCAATCTGCCACTATATGTCACGCAGATATAAGGAGTATACGGCGCTTACCATAGCTCCGACCTTCATGGAATATGAGTATGCCATCAAGGCTTCGGGCGGCTGGGTGCGGGTATGCAGTGCGCAGGAGAACAGGGATTTTGACGTGACGGAAGAAATATGCGCATACGTCGACACGGATGTGAAGGTCGTTTTCATATGCAATCCCAATAATCCCACCGGACAGCTTATCGACAGGAGCATCATAGAGAGTCTTGCGGAAAAATGTGCCGTGGCAGACACCGTACTTGTGGTCGATGAATGCTTCTTAAGGTTCAGTGAAGAGTATGCCGGATATTCGATGACATCCTGCCTTGATAAGTATCCGGGAGTCATAGTTCTTGATGATTTTGCCAAGTTCTACGGAATGCCCGGACTGCGCCTCGGATACGGACTGTGCCGTGACGGAGAGCTGCTTGATGCGATAAGGCTGCAGATACAGCCGTGGAATATCACGGCACCTGCGATGGAAGCCGGGATAAAGGCTCTTGAAGATCCGGCGTTTGAGAGGGAAACGGTAAGGTTAATATCAAGAGAGAGGAAGGATCTTATCGCAGGTCTTAAAGAATGCGGATACAGGATCGTCGGAGAGCCCGCTGCGAATTTTATAATGTTTGCCGGCCCGGAAGGGCTGCGCGGGAAACTTAATGAGCGGGGGATAGATCTAAGGGACTGCTCCGATATGATGAAATATCATGATACGCGCGACCGCTATTACAGGACGGCGGTGGATACGCATGAAAAAAACGAACGCCTGATAAGGGCACTTAAGGAAATAGGATAGATGGCTAAGGCATTGATGATACAGGGTACAATGAGCAGTGTCGGAAAGAGCCTGATAACAGCCGGATTATGCAGGGTGTTCAGTCAGGACGGTTACCTGGCCGCGCCGTTTAAATCCCAGAACATGGCTCTTAATTCGTTCATAACCGCGGAAGGTCTTGAGATGGGACGCGCGCAGGCGGTACAGGCGGAAGCGGCAGGTAAGGCTCCGGATGTGAGAATGAACCCGATCCTTTTAAAACCGACATCCGAAAGCGGATCGCAGGTCATCCTCATGGGGAAGTCGTGCGGCAACATGAAGGCCAGGGAATATTTTGACAAAAAACCGGAATATATACCGCTTATCATGGATGCCTATAACAGCCTTGCTGATGAAAACGACATCATCGTGATAGAGGGTGCGGGCTCTCCCGTAGAGATAAACCTTAAGAAGAATGATATTGTAAACATGGGCATGGCAAAGATGGCAGATGCCCGGGTACTGCTTGTCGGTGATATCGACAGGGGCGGCGTGTTCGCACAGCTTCTCGGGACCATGGAACTGCTTGAACCCGATGAACGTGACAGGGTGGAAGGCCTCATCATAAACAAGTTCAGAGGCGATCGGACGATACTCGAGCCGGGCCTTAAGATGTTGGAAGGAAAGTGCAAAAAGCCTGTTTTCGGTGTGGTGCCATGGTCTGATGTAAAACTTGAGGATGAGGATTCGCTGTCGGACGGACTGTTAAAAAAGGGTAACGGAACCGGGATCGACATAGCCGTGATAAGGCTTAAGTGGATATCGAATTTTACCGATACTGATGCCTTCGGCATTGATGAAGATGTGAGTGTAAGATATGTTGAACGTCCCGATGATCTGGGTGACCCGGACATGGTGCTGATCCCGGGCAGCAAGAATACGATAGCCGATATGAAGTTGCTTAGGGAAAACGGGATGGAGGCATCGATCCGAAGACTTGCCGCCAGGGAAACGGTCATATTCGGGATCTGCGGCGGTTATCAGATAATGGGACGGAGTATTGATGACGGAGCCTGTACGGAAGGCGGAGGGGAGATCGCCGGCATGGGCCTTCTCTCTGTGGATACCGTGTTTGAGAAGGACAAGAAAACGATACAGGTACAGGGCAGGACATGTAAACTGTCCCATGGATTTGAAGCGATATCGGACAGGCATTTTACCGGATATGAGATACACATGGGCAGAAGCACGTATCTTAAGGAAGAGCCCTCCTGTTTTACGCAGGTTTACATAACAAACACGGATGGGACCGGTGAAACAGTGCCGGTCATGGAAGGATGTGTGGAAGGAAGCTGCATAGGGACCTATATCCACGGTATATTTGATGACACGGACTTCAGGGAAGCACTGATAGATATGCTGTATGAGCGCAGGGGTATCGTAAGGGACAGGAAGAACAGGGGATCGTATCTTGAGTACAGGCAGGAGCAGTATGACAGGCTTGCCGGTATACTGCGTGAGAGCATGGATATTGATAAGATATACAGGATGATGAAAATACGATGAAGGAATTGCCGTATAAGGATCTTAAGCCTGATGAAATAGAAAAAAAGAGCATGGAGATCATCGGGGAGGAACTTGCCGGGATGGGTATCCTGCTTGATGATGAGATCTCTGCCGTTGTAAAACGTGCGATACATACGACGGCGGATTTTGATTATGCGCATAATCTGTGCTTTTCCGATGACGCGGTAAGTCTTATGAAGGAAGCGATACGCGGCGGCGCATGTATCGTGACAGATACACAGATGGCAAAGGCCGGTATCAACAGGAAGATACTTGGCGGTTTCGGCGGCGATATTTTCTGCTTCATGTCGGATGAGGATATCGCGAAGGAGTCAAAGCGTACGGGAAAAACACGGGCATCCCTTAGCATGGACAAGGCGGCGGAGCTTATGAAGGATACCGTATTTGCGATAGGGAATGCACCGACTGCGCTGATAAGGCTGCATGAACTTGTACTTGACGGGATCCTTAAGCCCAAGGGGATCATAGCGGTCCCGGTAGGTTTTGTGAACGTCGTTGAAGCAAAGGAACTGATAACGGAGCTGCCGTGTCCGTACATTGTGGCCAGGGGACGTAAGGGAGGCAGCACGGTGGCGGCTGCCATAGTAAACGCACTGCTGTATTCCATGTGAGTAAGAGGATGGAAACGGATTTGGGAGAGATCATGGCAAAAGGAAGATTCACGGGCACCGGGGTAGGACCGGGTGATCCGGAACTTATGACACTTAAGGCGATAAGAGCGATAGAAGAGGCAGATGTACTGATACTTCCGGCATCGGATAAGGATAAATGCAGGGCATACAAAATAGCGGAACAGGTAGTGGCTCTTGAAGGCAAGGAGTGCATTTTCGAACCTTTTCCCATGAGCATGGACAGGGAAGAACTTAAGGATTTTCACAAAAGAGTGGCGGATAAGACCGCCGCTGTGCTTGATGAAGGCAGGAATGTCGTTTTCCTCACGATAGGCGATCCGTCTGTGTATTCAACCCTTGATTATATTGCGCTCATTCTCAGTGAGGCGGGATATGAGACCGAGCGTATCGGAGGGGTGACTTCGTTCTGTGCAGCGGCCGACAGGCTCGGCATTTCGCTCGGGGAGAACAGTGAAACGATACATATCATTCCGGGCAGTGCGGATGTTGAAGAGGCACTTAAACTGGTCGGGACAAAGGTGTTCATGAAGAGCGGGAAAAGGCTTGCGGCACTTAAGGAGCGCCTTATCAGGTATGAAGAAGAAAAAGGATGCAGGGTGTACGGAGTCCTCAATTGCGGCTTGAGCGATGAAAAGACCGCATACAGTGCATCGGAAATACCCGATGACTGGGGATATATGGCAGTCATCATCGTAAAATGAGAGTTCTGGCGTATGGAAGATAACGAGAACATCAAGAAAGTCATTATCCTTGATGAAAAGAAAAAGAATAATGAGCCTGCGGAAGAAGAGGCGCAGGAACTGCTTGAGGAACTTAACCGTTATGCTGACGGTGAGGATGACGGTGAAGAGCGTGTCGTTACCGAAAGGACACGTATCCGTATCAGGCGTCGCAGGAAGCTTACAAAGCTCCATAAGCATATCATGATCCTCGGCGCATCCCTTATCGTGCTTATCGCAGTTGCAGCGGCTGCCGTTTTGGGCGCCGGGAACAATTACCGGGTTCCGGTATCCGTTTATGAGGAATTCCTTAACAGCCCCGGTTATGACGGTGAGGAGTTAAGCTATGCTTACGGGAACGGACTGGCTGAACGCCGTTTCAGAAAATTAAGGCAGATACTCAGGGAAACGGATGATACTTATATCAACGGGCTGAATGAGACTGTCGTAAGAAGCCGGGATGAATACGAGGATAACCGCAAGCGTTACGGTGACGATTTTAAATATACCGTACACATTGACAGTATGGTACCGCTTAACCGTTATGAAATTTTAAGCCTTACCAATGATTTTTCTGGTATAATACGGGATATAAACAATTCATCTTTTGTAAGGTCGGACAGCGGAGATCTTACAATGGCGGTCATCGATGTTACTTCGGTGCTTGAGAATGCCAGAATAACAAAAGGATATCATCTGTACTGCACGCAGAATGTTACGGGCTCGAAGGACGACGGCCCCGTATCGGAGATGGACAGATGCGAGTTTACGGTGGTAAAGCTTGGCGGCAGATGGATAATGTGGGATAAGATCTATGATATCCTGAGGCTTTCTTATTGATCCCCGGGGATCCATATCAGAATAAGACGGTTTGCGGATTTCGAAAATATAAAGCTGGAGGTTAGAGGATGAGTGAGGCTAAAACGATAATAAGGCTTACGGACGTAAAAAAGACATATGACGGAAAGACGTATGTCATAGAGGATCTGAGCCTTGACATAAATGAAGGAGAGTTTGTCACGCTGCTCGGACCTTCGGGCTGCGGTAAGACTACGATCCTCAGGATGATAGGCGGATTTGACAAACCCACATCGGGAGAGATACTGCTTGACGGCAGCGATATTTCGGCACTTCCTCCTAACGAGCGGCCGGTAAATACGGTATTCCAGAAGTATGCTCTTTTTCCGCACCTTAATGTTTACGATAATATCGCCTTCGGGCTTAAACTTCAGAATCTGTCCAGGGAAGAGACTGACAAAAAGGTAAAGGAAGTGCTCGAACTTGTTGATCTTGAGGGCTTTGAGAAGCGCAGCGTGACTACGCTTTCGGGTGGACAGCAGCAGCGTATCGCGATAGCGAGGGCAGTAGTAAACGAGCCGCGGGTCCTTCTGCTTGATGAGCCTTTAAGTGCGCTTGATTACAAGATGCGCAAGGAGATGCAGCTTGAACTTAAGAACATGCATAAGCGTCTCGGGATCACATTTATTTTTGTGACTCATGATCAGGAGGAGGCACTTACCATGTCCGACAAGGTCGTTGTCATGGCGGATGGTAAGGTTCAGCAGGTGGGTACTCCGGAAGAGATATACAATGAGCCGGCAAATGTCTTCGTGGCCGATTTTATCGGTGAGAGTAATATCTTCAACGGTGTTATGACCGGGAAGATGAAGGCTAATTTTGCCGGGGCTGAGTTTGAGTGTGTTGATGATTACGAACAGGGCAAGAAGATCGAAGCCGTGATACGTCCCGAGGATGTGGTCGTGGTAAAGCCGGGTGAAGGACAGCTTACCGGTGAGGTCACAAGTGCCGATTTCAAGGGTACGTTTTATATAACGTTCGTGCAGTGCGGACAGTACGAGATGGAGGTCCACTGCCTGGATCATTACAAGCCCGGAACAACGGTGGGTCTTTCGGTGATGCCGGATAATATACATATCATACCTTACGATATGACCATCAACAACTTCCATGGTATCATCGACGGCTTTGTCGACGGCAAGGGAATTTATCTTGTATTTGACGATTTCTCGATCTTTGTGGATGCCCATAAGTTATATCCGTTTTCGAATGTTTCAAAGGGCAGGCTTGTGGATGAGAACGGAGAGCATATAGACATTCACGGGAAGGAAGTGGTCGCATTTTTCCAGCCCGAGGACGGCGATATGTCCGATGATGAGAAGGCCGGAGATGTTGTGGGCCGGATCGTTTCGTTTTACTATATCGGCGATCATTACAGCTATACCATCAGGTCGGATCATGAGATAGATTATGTTGTCGATGATGAGGATCTGTGGAACCAGGGTGACAAGGTCAGCGTGCTCCTTCCGAAAAACAGGATGAAGTACAGGCTGGTATGACGGAGGGCGTGACATTGAAAAAATACAGATTTGACAGGAACCAGCTTGTCATCCCATATCTTATATATCTTCTGCTTTTTGTGGTCATGCCGCTGCTTGTCGTGATCTATTACGGATTTACCGACGATAAGGGCAGGATTTCGTTTGCCAATTTTGCGGCTTTTTTCACGAACAGTAAAATGATGGGCACACTTGTCTACTCGCTGATAATAGCGATCACGGTCACGGTCATATGCCTGCTGCTTGCATATCCCGTAGCCTATATCCTGGCGAAGGGAGAGTATGCAAGGAAACATGCTTTTCTTATGGTCTTCGTGCTTCCGATGTGGATAAACTTTACCCTGCGCATAACGGCCCTTAAGGAGATACTGACGCTGCTTGAAGGCAACCTCGCATATCATCCGTTCATGAACACCGTGATCTGTATGGTTTACGATTTCCTTCCGTTCATGATCATGCCGCTGTTCAATTCACTGACCAAGCTCGATCAGTCGATGATAGAAGCGGGTTACGATCTGGGAGCATCATTTAAGCAGGTCCTTTTTAAGATAATACTTCCGTTGTCGGTACCCGGCATAATCAGCGGAGTCACCATGGTCTTCCTTCCCGCGATGACCAATTATGTGGTGCTTGACATGATATACAACAGTACATATATCATGGGAAGCCTGATCGGAAGCTATTTCAATTCCTACGACTGGAACAACGGATCGATAATATCCGCGATACTGCTGATGCTGATCGGCCTGGTGACGATATTTACGGATAAGATATTATCAAGAAATGAAAACAGGGAGGTACGCATATGAGAAAATACGGACAGCATACCATTATATGGATCGTGCTTGCCTTTATGTACCTTCCGATACTGATACTCACATTCTACAGCTTTACGAGTTCGACCATGATAGGTTCCGTGCGAGAATTTTCCGTGGATAATTATATAACGCTGTTTACGGAACCGGCACTTCGCTCGATGATGTTCGGAACGGTTTCCCTGGCCATTATGGTGGCCATGTTATCGGTCCTTCTTGGCAGCATGGGTGCTATCGGCGCGTTTTATTCAAAAAAGGGAATGCGAAGAACGGTTGAGTTCATAAATGAAGTCCCGGTGGTCAATGCAGATGTTGTTACGGGTTTTTCGGTGTGCATCTTTATGATAGTGCTGCTGCATATGGATAAGGATACATATATCCCGCTGGTGATAGCCCAGACGGCTCTGTGTACACCGTTTGTCTATCTGTCGGTACTTCCGAGGCTCAAGCAGATGGATGATTCGCTGTATGAGGCGGCCCTTGACCTTGGATGCACTCCCGCACAGGCACTCTGGAAGGTTGTGATACCGCAGATAAGACCGGGTATAGTCTCGGGATTCATGACTGCGATAACCTTATCGCTTGACGATTATTTCATAGCAACATATACCAAACCGGCAACCTTTGATACCATAAGCACATATGTCGTAAATGCGACACGCGGTGCGCAGACCAATATCAAAACAGCACTGTGGGCTCTGTCGGCGGTGATGTTTGTGATCGTAGTCGCCGTTGTTACCGTTGCAAACATTAAGAGCAATAATACAGCAGAGGAGGTACGCATATGATCGTTTTAAGAAGAATGAGCGTTGCCGTCCTGCTTGCGGCAGCGGTACTTCCGGTACTCCTTACAGGCTGCGGTAATGAGGAGTCCGATGAGATCGTCCTCCGTGTCTGTAACTGGGAAGAATATATCGATGAGGGTGACTGGGGAGAGGATGAGCTCATAGAACTTGATGACGGGTCCCGGATCATTGGTGAGAACAACATGATACAGGATTTTGAGGACTGGTATTATGAGGAATACGGTGAGAAGGTGGAGGTGAGATATTCGACCTTCGGAACGAATGAGGAACTGTATAACCAGATAACCATAGGCGATGTTTATGATCTTGCCTGTCCCTCCGAGTACATGATAATGAAGATGATGCGCGAGGGAATGCTCGTTCCGTTTTCGGAAGGGTTCAAGAATGCTTCCGCTGAAAACAATTATTACAGTAACGGATTATCACCTTACATAAGTTCCGTATTTAACAGTCTGTCTATAGACGGTGAGCCGCTTGGAAAATACGCAGCCGGATATATGTGGGGAACAAACGGGCTTCTGTATAATCCGGAGGAAGTATCGGATGAGGAAGCGGCACATTGGGATATGCTCTTAAACAAGGATTATTTCAGAAGGATCACTATAAAAGACAGTGTGAGGGAGTCTTATTTTGTTGCTGCGGCAATGTACTATTATGACGAGATCACGGATCCTGACTTCAAAAATTCTCCGGATTATCATGAAAGGCTGACAGAGATGATCAACAGAACGGATCCGGAAACGGTAAAAGCGGTTGAAGATATCCTGGTAGAAGTCAAGGATAATGTGTATTCTTTTGAGACCGATGCCGGAAAGGCAGATATGGTGACCGGCAAGGTGGTGGCCAATGTGCAGTGGTCGGGTGATGCGGTATACTCGATGGATCAGGCAGACGAAGACGGGCTCAGTCTGTGTTATTCTAATCCCGAGGAGGGTACGAATCTCTGGTTTGACGGATGGGTGATGTTAAAAAATGGACTGGAACAGGATGAAAGGAAGCAGAGAGCCGCGGAAGCCTTCGTCAATTTCTTAAGCCGTCCCGATAATGCGATCCGGAATATGTACTATATCGGGTACACCTCCGTTATTTCCGGAGGAGACAGCGGGCTTATATATGACTATATCAATTATAACTACGGAGCCGATGAAGAAGAGGATTCGGTGGAATACAACGATATAGGATATTTCTTTGAAAACGATACGGATGAGGCAAATGAGAGATATACCGTCATTACGACGCAGGATCAGACGAAGCGCCAGCTGTATGCCCAGTATCCGCCGAAGTCGGTAGTGGACCGGTCGGTGGTAATGGCATGTTTTGATGATGAGAGCAACGAACGTATAAACCGCTCATGGACGAATGTGAGATGTTTCGATCTTGAAAAGTTGTTTAAATAGAACGGGAAAATATATTATAATGAGATGAAGGTTATTTTTTTCAATGCCAAAAGTATTTCGGCATATGGGTGGGAAAAATGTTTACATGGAATTTTCAGTACATTTCTAAGGCAAGACTGGCCGAAACATTCAGCCAGCTTATGCTCAATCCTCAAAAGGGAGATATCCTGATAAGGATACACACTGCAATACATACCGAAAAGGAGGCCGTTGATCTGGCACGGTTCATAAAGAGCCTGGTGCCGGCAGCAGGCATCATGGGTATAAGTACACCGGCGCCGGTAGGCAGCGGAAGCAGCAGGGTCATGTACAATCAGTGCTCCATATCGGTGAGCCAGATGTCACAGGGACATGTCAGGACATCAATGCTTCTGCCTGATATTTCGGGCGAGGGCATAAAGGAGGCTTTTCCGAATGATGATCTGAGATTGCTGCTTGCTTTCTTTGCGGGAAGCTTCAGGGAAGCCGAAAGGTTTGCGGGCATTGTCAATGATGAACTGCCCGGAGTATGCCTGGCAGGCGGACTGGCCGACATTTCCGTTAATGCATATCATAAGGATTCAAAAGAGGGATTTGTTTTTAATGAAGCGGGGTGTTCAAACCACGGAATACTGGTAGCTGCGTTTGACGGCAAGAGTTTTTGCGTAACGGGCGGATATGCGACAGGTATCCATGAGGTTGATATCAAGGATCATGACAGGGATACCTTTGCGGAAGAACTGAAGAAACTTAAAGAACTGCCTGATGTCCTTCATCTTACGGATGACGGCAAGCGGCTGTTAAACGTTTCGGATATTGATGATATCGGGGACTGTAAGATGGCCTTTGTTCATGATGAAGGTATCATATCGGATGACAGAAAGCTGTTTCACATGGTTGAAGGATTCTCAATGACTGAGACGATCCTTTGCTATATCTGTTCATCGAGGGCTAAAATGTATCCCGGATGTACCGAATGGGAATTGTCTGTATATGAGAATTCCAATATATGCGGCTGCGTTATGAACGGTGTGTTTGCTGTGGAAAACGGAAAGAATCTGCTGACAGACTGGGCATTTTCGCTGACAGTGGCGGGTGAGGAACACAGGATGCAGAGGTTCAATCCCTATGTTTTCTCATATACGGAGGCACTTTCCGAGGATAATAACAGGCTTTTGAGCCATCTCGTACATATAGTGAGAGAATGTCAGGAGAAGGGACAGGATATACCTGAGAGCGTGCATGGCTTTGTGCGTGAATGCGAGAATAAGCTGTTAAGGACAGCCGAAGACGGACTGCCGAATGAAGCGGCCCTCATCCTGGATATGAAGATAAAGGGTTATGACAGGGTATGCATGATAAATGTCCTTGATGCAAGCGGTATAACTGCGGTTTTCCCGGAAGGTATGATCAGGATGACCAAGAATACCTATATCGGTAGATGCCGCTCTTATGCACACAGGAAGAATTATCATACATACAAATTGGATAAATGGATGGTCGCGGTTGCGGCTCCCGCATATCTCGTGAAACTCTCCGACTTTATAAGTGATATGGAAGAACTTCAGCGTTCGCTGTTCAGAACGGTTGAGGGATCTGCAGCCATAGTTCCGACATTCTGTATACTGGATGACTGCGACCCGGAATACCTGAGGGATAATTACAATGCCGCATGCAATCGCATGAAACAGAAGAATCTCCAGTTTTACGTATATGATTCCGATCTGGACAGACCGGATGTGGAGAGCATTCGCGAGCGATACCGCATGGTCGATGTCATCAACAGTGCGATCGAGGGTGACAGAGTGTTCCCTTATTTCCAGGGTATCTATGATAACAGGAAGGGGAAGATAACTCATTATGAAGCTTTGATGAGGATAGCCGATGAGACGGGAAGGATATATTATCCTGCCGAGTTTCTTGATGTGGCTCATTCATACGGGCTTTTGTATGACACCCTGTCCATGACCATGATCCGCAAGGTTTTCGACAGGTTCAGGGATTATAAGGATAAGGAAGTAAGCATCAATCTGAGCATGCGTGACATAAAGAACAGGGAACTGGTCGAGTTCATCTGCAGCTTCCTTGCGACAGCTTCCTATCCCGGTAATTTTGTGTTTGAGATACTGGAAAATGAGGACGTGGATGATTACGAATATGTCCTCTCATTTGTGGACAGGATACATAGTCTCGGAGGATGTATATCCATTGACGATTTCGGCAGCGGATATTCGAACCTTATGCATGTAATAAATATACATGCAGACTATATCAAGATCGACGGATCCATCGTGCGAAGATGCAGCGAGGACAAGGAATCGGAACATGTTATCGCGATGATATCGGGCTGGAGAGCACTCAGCAACAGACAAATAGGTATTGTTGCGGAGTTTGTTGAGAATGATGATATCCAGAAAATGATAGAGAAGTATGGTATAGATTTTTCGCAGGGATATCTGTTTGCAAAACCTGCTCCGGATATAGAGTAAGAAAGAGGAAAAAGGATGCTTCCTGATCATATGCGAAGGGAAGGTAAGACCCTTCGGAATGACAAGTGCATAATAGGGCTGGTCATAGAGGACATCGGATCGACATATGCAAGGGATCTTATCAGGGATACGATGGATTCAATCCCCGAGGGTGACGCGATACGGCTTGTGGTACTGGCAGGAAAATATGACGAGCCCGGGATAGATCTTCACGAATACAGGCAGGTGTATAATCTGATACATCATCTGGAGGAGATATGCGAATTTGACGGATTCATAGTATCCTGCGCACCGTTTGCGGATATTATGAAACGTGCGGCTTCCGATGAAAACGGCAGACATTTCCTTGATATACCCAAGGTGTATGTGGGTGATGGTCCCCGAGATGGGACCATAGTCAAGTGCGATAATGAGATCGGGATACGCTCCGGCATTGATTTCCTCATCAATATAAACGGCTGCAGAAAGTTATGCATGCTTGGCGGAAGAGATGATCTGTATGACGCGATAAAGAGGAAAGAGGTGTTCATTCAGGGTCTTGCCGATAACGGTATCGAGTTTAAGGAACAGTATTTTGTAGGTACCGATATGTCGGAGAACTGTATTGCGGAAGCGGAGCATCTGCTCGATCTTAATCCGGATATGGATGCTGTGTTCTGCGTGAATGATTCATCTGCGGTCGGTATGTATGCGGCGATGAAAAAGAGGGGGATCGTTCCGGGAAGAGATATCCAGGTCTTCGGATTTGATAATACACGTGAAGCCGGTACGATGGAACCTCCGCTGTCTTCCGTGGGAACCGAAGGTGCAACTGCCGGCAGCAAGACGGTCGAGCTCCTTTTAAGAAAGCTTGCCGGGGAGCAGACAGAGACAGTCATACTTCCGACAAGGCTGTACGGAAGAGAATCACTGAAATATACAGCATACGATTACACAATGAAGGATCTTGAACTGCCTGATACGGCAGTGCTTGACCGAATGTTTGACGACTGCTTCTACAGGTACAGGAATGAAAAATACTCGCGTGAAAATGTTGACTTAAGACGTCTTTTCCATGCCTTCATGACGAGACTGCTGAGTGCGGCCCAGAGGCGGTATATGAGTGAAGGAGAATTTCAGGAGGCGCTGAGACTTGTAGATATCTTTATCGAGAACGGAGCACTCGAATACACAGACATACGTAAGCTTATGAAGAGTATCAGCCGTCTTCAGGATGCGATCAATAAGGAAAAGGGTTCGATATCCGTCAATTCAATGATAAACAGGGCATTTCTGCGTATTAAGGATAAGGTGATCGAGGAACTCGCAAAGCAGAGGGAACTCGACCAGATCAAGAGAAACGACAGCAGGGAGAAACTTGAAGAATTCTGCCTTCGGGCAACCGATCATTTGGGGAGTTCCGGGGATGGTTTTGACAGGATAATACGGAACCTTGGCGAGCTGGGATTAAAGGATGCCGCCTTCTTCGGGTTTGAGAAGCCGGTCGTATATGAGCATGACAAGACGGTCGATTTTCCTGAGAATATCAGGCTTTATTGTGTGGTCAAGGAAAGCATGTTCTACGTGATATCCGAGAACAGGCAGAGCGTTTCGGTAAAGACTATGCTTTCAAGAGCGGAGCTTGCCGGTATGAATTCCGGGATACTTCTGCTGCCTGTATTGTGCGGTTCCTGTTTGTACGGGTTTCTGGCGTACGGTATCACCGAGGATATATTTGACAGGGGTCTGATAATAGCAACAGAGCTTGGCAGGGCATTATACTTAAACGATCTGTTATAGAAGTTTGGGGGTCTTATGGATGGATTTGGAGGCAGACAGCCGAACTTTTCGGGAGAACTCGAGAACGATATACTGAACGTCCATCTGGTAATGGTACTGGTCGCTACTCTGGGTGGTCTCGGACTTATTGCGGAGGGTATCCTTCTTAAGTGGGAGTTCTGGGTACTTCCGATAATACTTTTTGGTATCGCCTTCATCTGGATAGTTTACATAACACGACATTATACTGATGATATAAGAGAGGGGATATATGTCGCGTTTATAATGTTTGCCGGAATATTCCACGGTGTTCATCAGACCAGCATGTTTGATATTTCGTTGATGACAGTGCTGATCATGATAACATTTGTCGTGACCAACAGGAAAAGATATCAGAACTATGCCCTTATAGAATTTTTCGCCCTTATATGTGCGCAGTGGTATCTGACAGCACAGAGCGGCGGTATCAAGATAGATGTTCTTACCGTATCCAGGATAATCTTACACATATCAACAGTTCTTATTGCATACAGCATCTGCAGGAATGTAGTGATCCGCGGTCATAAGAGTAACGAGATAATAAAGAGTTATGTTTCGGAGGTCAAAAGGACTAACGAGGCCATGGAGGATTTTCTTGCAAACATATCACATGAATTCAGAACTCCGATAAATGTCGTTACCGGTATGTCCTCGATAATCACGAAGGAAAACAAAAACGACAGGATAACTGCGATTAACGATGCCGGTTTGAGGCTGGCAGATCAGGTAGAGGACATACTTGATTATAACGAGATAATCAGTGACCGGCTGATCATTACGGATGAAGGATACATGATCACATCGGTGGTAAATGATGTGGTAGCGAAGTTCCGCCCTGTTGCGGCACAGAAAAAGCTGGAATTTATCATGGATCTGGATCCGAGGATGCCGCGGGTCATGAACGGCGATGTATCCAGAATAAAGAAGATACTCTTTCATCTTATCTCGAATGCTGTTAAGTTTACCGAGCAGGGCGGACTGTATGTGAAGATATCGACAGCGGAAAGAAAGTACGGAGCAAATCTGGATATAGAGATCACCGATACAGGAAAGGGAATGTCGCGTGCGGATATAGAACAGCTGTCGGACACGCTGTATCAGGCGGATAAGGGAAGAGACAGAAGTACGGGCGGTATAGGGCTGGGGCTTACGATAGTATATGGCTTTACACATGCAATGGGTGGATTTGTCCGGATAGAGAGTGAGGAAGGAAGGGGAACCACAGTGCTTGTGAGCATCCCCCAGACGGTGAACGACAGCATGCCGTGTCTGACTGTATCTCAGGGAACACAAAGATGCGTGGTTACATATATAAGACCGGAAAAATACAGGATACCTCAGATACGTGATCACTATCATAAAATGATAGAGAATATGTCAAAGGGACTTAAGATCCCGGTTCACAGTGCAGGGACACCGGGTAATTTAAGGAACATGTGCGAGCATATGAATGTCACGCATATTTTTACCGGACAGTATGAATATGAGGCCGATAAGGAATATCTTACGGATCTGAGCCGTCGTATCTGCGTTGTTGTAAATGTGGAAAACGGCTATGAGAAGGTCAGGAGGGGAAACATCCTGTATATCCTGAATCCCATATACGCAGTTCCTGCGGTGAGCATCCTGAATGCAGGTGAAGCCTATATGGATCTTCAGTTTGAGGACAGAGAGGAAAGGCCGGTCTTTACGGGTACCCGTGCTCTCATAGTGGATGATGAGATGATGAATCTCGTGGTGGCTTCCGGACTGTTCAAAGAATATGAGATGGTAACGGAAACAGCCGGAAGCGGAGCGGAAGCCATTGAAAAATACAGGGATGGTGAGTACGATATTATATTTATGGACCATATGATGCCCGGAATGGATGGCATTGAGGCCATGAAAAGGTTAAAAGAGATGGGACGGAAGAAAGGACGTAAGACTGTGATCGTCGCGCTTACCGCAAATGCTGTGAGCGGGGCAAAGGAGATGTTTATGTCGGAAGGTTTTGACGGATTTATAGCAAAGCCGATAGAAACAGGTGAATTTGAGAGAGTCATGCGCCGTGTACTTCCGCCCGAACTTATAAAGATCAGGGGAGGTGGAGATTCATGAGCCTTCCGAAGAAATTCATTTCATTTTTAAAAGATCCGAGCGTTGATTTCCAGACAAGGATATTCACGCTGCTTACAACTATTGGTGTAACAGGTGTATTTACGGCATTTTTGGGTGATATTTTTCTGGGCGAGAGCATTATAGAGATAGTGGTCCTGGGATTATCGGTCCTTATCCTGCCGCTCATAACCTTTATTTCCATATCGCTTGATGCATTAAAGACGGGAACCGTTCTTATCTGCCTCGGGATAGTGGGAATAATCCTGCCGGTAAGCTTTTTCTATGGCGGAGGTCCGTATGGCGGCGCGATAATCTGGATGACTTTCTGTTATCTGTATATCGGTCTTGTGCTGACCGGTGCATGGCGTGTCATCATGCTTGTTTTGATGACGGTATTTATAGTGGCAGAATATCTGGCGGCATATTACAGACCGGATCATGTTTTTGAACATTCGCCCAGGATGTTCTTTATCGATTCGGCGATCTCGGTGATCCTCCTCGGATTTATAACCTGTATCGTTGTATGGTTCCAGAATCAGCTGTTCATGGATGAGAACAGGCGCGCCAGGGAAGAGGCTGAGAAGGTTGAAGAACTTAACAGGGCGCAGAACAGATTTTTCTCCAATATGAGTCATGAGATAAGGACTCCCATCAATACGATCCTTGGACTGAATGAGGTGACACTGCGAAGAGGGGATCTGCCGGATGATGTTATATCGGATGCCAGGAGCATCGAGGGAGCGGGAAGTATGCTCCTTGCGATGGTCAATGATATCCTTGACATGAGCAGGCTTGAATCCGGGAGCATGGATATAGTTCCGGTAAGCTACAGTATAAATGATATGCTTTCGGAGTTATGGAATATGATCCGGCCGAGAGCGCAGGCCAAAGGCCTTACGCTGAAAGTTGATGTGGATCCGTCCACGCCATCCGAACTGTTTGGGGATGAAGTGCGGATCAAACAGATACTGATAAACATTCTTACGAATGCGATAAAGTATACCAAAGAGGGTTCTGTCCGGCTCTATATAGAGAGTGAGCAGACAGGCGACAATGAAGTTATGTTAACCTATGCCATAACGGATACCGGAATGGGTATAAAGAAAGAGGCCATGCCGCATCTGTTTGACGCATTCAAAAGGGTGGATGAGGAAAAGAACAGAAATATAGAGGGAACGGGTCTTGGGCTGTCGATAGTAAAGCAGCTTGTGGATCTTATGAACGGTGAGGTAATCGTAAACAGTGTTTATATGCAGGGATCCACTTTTGTGGTAAAGCTCCGCCAGGACATAGTAAATCCGGATCCTGTAGGCACCCTGAAGATAGGCGGACAGCCGGAGAGTGAGACCCACGGGGAATATAAGCAGAGCTTTGAAGCACCGGATGCAAGTATCCTTATCGTAGATGACAACGCGCTTAACATAAGGGTGGAAAGAAAACTGCTGGAGGCAACCAAAGTGCATTCCGATACGGCGCTGAGCGGTACCGAGGCATTGGGCAAGACTCTGAGAACGCAGTATGATGTCATCCTGATGGATCATCTGATGCCGGAAATGGATGGTATAGAATGCCTTGCAAAGATAAGGGAGCAGGCGGGAGGACTCAATAAGGATACTCCGGTAATAGCACTTACGGCAAATGCGGGTTCCGAGAATCAGGAACTTTACAGGGCAAGCGGTTTTGATGATTACCTGTGTAAACCGGTATCGGGCAGCAAACTGGAAGAGATGCTTATGAAGCATATCAAAAAGGAGAAGATCATAGTAACAGGATCTTCAGCGCCGGCTCCGGATCAATACGAGGCGGAAACGAATGATTTTACAAGAAAGAGTGCCCTGTCGATAACCACCAGCAGCCTCTGCGATCTTCCGTCTGCGGCCATAAGATCCCTTGGTATAGGAATAATACCCATAAGCATAAAAACGCAGAGGGGTGTCTTCTGGGACGGAGTAGAGACTGTTGCGGATGAAGTGGTCAGATACGTTGAGGAAACAGGTGAGTACGCAGGGACCGAGCCGCCGACGGTTGAGGAATTCGAGAACTTTTTTGCCGAGAAACTTGCCGAAACAAGACATATCATACATATAACGATATCTTCGGATTCGTCGGATGAATATGACAGGGCCCTGCAGGCAGCCAGTGCGTTCGGAAATGTCACGATCTTTGATTCCGGTCTGGTATCAAGCGCCATCGGTCTTGTTGTCCTCGCAGCCTGCCGAATGTCACAGCAGAATTATAATGTGCAGACAATAATAAGTGAACTTGAAAAATTCAAAAAGAGGATAGATGCGACCTTCATTATTGACAATACCGAATTCATGTGCAGATCCGGGAGGATGTCGGAGAGTCTTAATATGATCGCCGGTGCACTTTTACTCCATCCGATGATCAGACTGAAAGACGGAAAACTCAAGGTCTCGAAGCTATGGTTCGGACGCAGGGAGAAGGCGCGCAGGAATTATATCGCATATATGCTCAGGAACAAAAAGGATATCGATCCTGACATATTATTCATAACATATGTAGGACTCAGCGAATATGAACTTGGCGCGATAGAGAAGGAGATAAGGCGGAGAGCGGATTTTAAGCGCATAATATTCCAAAAGGCTTCGGCCGCTGTTTCGGTCAATTCGGGGTCGGGTACTTTTGGCGTACTGTATATGAAAAAGGCAGACAAAGCGTTTGACATTGCTTCGCTGATACCGGATGAGAACACCATTTTGGCGGAACAGTCCGATATACAGACTGTGGAGGAAGATACAGCAGATCATGCGGAAGCATCACAGCGTATGATCATGGAGAATATCCTGGACGGGCTGAAAGGCATAGACGTTAAGAAAGGAATGGAAAACTGCGGCTCGCTTGAAGCGTATAAGCCTGTACTTGACATATATTACACTAATATAGATGAGGAAGCGGACGAACTGATCGGTCTGTTTAACAAACAGGACTGGAACGGATATATGGTGAAGGTACATGCGGTCAAGGGCACATCAAGACTGATCGGAGCGATGGAACTTGCGAACAGGGCACAGGAACTTGAAGATGCGGCAAGGAACAGGGACGAACGTTTCATTGTGCAGAATCACGAAGGGTTCATTATGGAATATCGCAGCTTTAAGAATGTACTCCGCCCGGTATGCAATGGGTAGATCGAAACGGAAAACATGATGATGAGCAGGTTTAATGCATAGAATTTATAAAAATTTAATAATTAGATCTCAAAGAAGCAGGCATTACAAGATGTAGTCTGCTTCTTCTTTTATGGCACAAAATGTTGGTATTATGTTACCCGAAATGGCACGAAAAAGACCGGGAACTTATCTGAACACAAGACCGGAAGAAGTTGGAGTACTGGAAAATATAAGGATTGTCTGATAGAATAATATTTGCGGTTATGGATAAAAGCAGGTTTACATAATTTGCAAATACCGCAGGCCGGAGCTTATTCCGGCGATGCATAGCGGTCTTACTATAATAAAGAAGAAACATAAGAGAGGGAATATAGATGAATAAAACAGGATCATTATTTCTTAGGGGTACAGTCTTTATCATATCATTGATGTGTCTGTTCACTGTTTTAAAGTTAAGTGTATACGGAGCGGAGAAGAGTTCCGATACGGATAAGAACAACAGTTATGAAGGCAAGACTGTCATCTTAATGTCAGCCTCGGAAAAAGAAGATAAGAATATTGCCGAAAAGATAAAGGAGATCGCAAGCCAGTTTGAGAAATGGGGTGCCGACGTCCTTTCGGTTGAACTGAATGTAGATAAAGACGGAGAGACAAATGTGGATGTCACAGGAGATTTCTCATCATTGTTATCTTTGGGAGGAAGTCTCGGAAGTCTGGGAAATATCGGAGATGCTTCGTCGATCGCCGATATAATCGCGGAAAAGGGCTTTTCGAATGTTAAGATAATCGTTGTTGATAAGGATACCGTAGTTGAGAAAGTGATCGAAGATTACCGTATCGATGATGGATCCAAGGCGGAAGAAGTAAAGGAAGAGATAAAAGAAGAAGCGAAGGAAGAAGTAAAGGAAGAAGTAAAAGAAGAGACAAAAGAGGAAGTAAAGGAAGAAACAGAAGAAGCTAAAGAGGAAGATAAAGAAGAAGCAGCAGAGAACGAGCCTGCTGAAGAAACCGTGGAAGAAACCGCAGGATCGGAGAGTAAATCCGACAATACGGATGGAGTGGAAGCCAAGGAAGAGGCAGCCGCAGAGGAAACAAATACGGAAGAAGTTACTGCAGAAGAAGTAAATACAGAAGAAGCAGCTGCAGAAGAAGATAAGGAAAAGGCGGAAGCACAGGCAGAAGCTGATGAGATAATAGCAAATGCCAAAAAGGAAGCCGAAGAGATAGTGGCAGCGGCAAATAAGGAAGCCGATGACACGATAGCAAATGCCAGGGCAGAAGCTGATGAGATATTGGCAAATGCCAAGGCAGAAGCTGATGACACGATCGCAAATGCCAAAAAGGAAGCCGAAGATATCATAGCCAAGGTCAAGGAAGAAACCGCAAAGATGCTTGACGATGCTGATGCTGCGGCTGCAGAGATAGTTGAATCCGCAGGCGAGGAAGCAGAGAGCATAATAACCGAGGCCGGAGAACAGGCTTCAAAAACGATCGAAGCTGCCGAGACGAAGGCCGGAGAGATAACTGAAGAAGCGAATGCCAAAGCCGGGGAAACGGAAGAGGCAAAGGAAGAAACAAAGGAAGATAATGAAGCGGCAGCAGAGGATGAGGAAACCGCAAAAGAAGATACAGTAGAAGCGAAAGATAATAGCACCGAATCCGCAAAAGCGGATGCAGAGAAAAGTTCCGGCAGTATCCGGAACGCACAGATACCCGCTGTGCCCGGAACCGCATATTCGGTAACGAAGGGTGACTGCCTGTGGAATATAGCACAGAGAGCATACGGCGACGGAAGCAGATGGGTTGAGATATATGCACTTAATGCCGGATCGATCTCAGATCCCGGTCTTATCAATATAGGGCAGGTTCTTGTGCTGCCCGCAGCCTGATCAAAAAACTCCGGATCCTTATAAAAGAACGCGCGGAACACAAATCCGCATAAGCGGATAGCACATATTTAAGGGAGAATATTGAGATGCATCAGAAGTTCATACGCTTCTGTATCTCATCTGATACTTTGCGCCCCTTGAATATTATTATCCCTATCAGAGACACGAATGAGACCATGAGACAAATGGTCCATACAAGTCCTGCCTCGATACCTTTGATGCGAAGTGAGGCATAAACCACAAAGACAAGAAAAATATTTCCGAGAAGATATACGAGCGCATTTTCCGCCGTATCTATCATCGAGAATGTGAGATTCGCAAGCAGTGCGGCGCCGAGCATTATCGGTACGACTGTATAAGCGATGATATCAAAGAATCCGAACCAGTATCCGGTAAGGAGCAGCAGGAGCGCGGAATACAGGATGCCGAAGCTTACGGTGCGGGAGATCACAAATATCCTTCGCAGATTGCTGCGAAGCTGCAGCTCAAAAACGATAAGCCACAGTGCTATCACGAAGCTGTAATGTGTGCCGTTGTTAAGATCCAGCAGATAATCCAAAGATACCCCGACAGCTATCGCTGCAAGTACAACGAACAGCTGGAGCTTGTAAAGGAAAGCTTTGGCTTTGAGCCCCGAAGGCGAAGGCCAGTTGTTTGGCGATGCTTCTCCCGTAAGTGAATTCTGACACAGGGGACAGGTATCGATCCGGCCTCCTATCTCTATGTTACAATTAAGGCATTTCTTCATGATACGTGATCTACCTTTCGAAAAACCGCATTAGCGTTATGTGTGATCCGTGCAGACCGTATGATCTAACGGATTATCTCGGTGGCATACAGTGTTATACCGGTGCCGGTCTCCTTAAGTGAGTGCAGTAATCTTCTTATGACGCCGGTTCCCGAGTAGGCGGATGCTATCCCGAGTACCATCTCACTGCCGTAACTGGTGACCGTTATAAACAGATTGTCGGTACTGCAGAAATCCGTGAATCCCTTAATATACGGAAGTGTTTCACCGGGCATGCTTATCGCACCCAGGTTTGAGAGTATGGCAGTAACGGTCCTGGTCTCCCTGGATGAAAACATCCGGACCACCGGCTGCTTAAGGAACAGCGGAACCATCCTTGTCAAAAAGAACTGTTCTATGCTCTGGTATCTGTTCATCTGTTCCTTTATGAGTTCGGGAGCGATGCTTGATTTTAACTTCCGGTCAAATTCGGCGGCCAGGTTCTCGAGAGTCTCCGTCCCGTCAAATACATGCGATACATCCACGTTATTAAAGAAATTGCGGAGAGTGTCCGAAGGATAGTAGTTTCGCAGATTGACAGGGATTGATATAGTGACCGGTTTCCTGCGCTGCCTGAACGGCATATCCGCCTGTATCGCGAGCATGAGCTGTGCACCCAGATAGCTTGTGAGGCTTACCTTGAGCTCCTTGCTCTTTTTGATGAGAGCGGAGGATTCAAGATGGACCTCCATATATCGTAACTGATTATAGGGGAGCTTGCGGCTCGGTATCTGGAATGCCGCCTTCTTCCTGTTGAGAATGGTCTTCGGTATCGGCCCGGCAGAGTCATCGTAAAAATGATCGTAACTGTTCTGCGACCGCTCATCGGATGAAGCGTCGTCCGGTAATGATACATCATCCATCTTACCGGGATATTTAAGCTTGAGATAATTGAGTATAAGAAGCTTGAGCAGGATAAATGCCCCCGTTCCGTCGCTTATGGCATGGGACATGTCGATGTTGATCCTGTTTCCGTAATAGGTAACGAGATAATGGAGAACGCCCTTGTAATTCCCGCCGTACAGGGGAGGACAGGGGCCCAGAGTCTCTTCGCACACAACCGGCTTTGCATCGGTATGCTCCAGATAATGCCAGAAAAAGCCGCGCCTTATGCGGACCTGAAACTGCGGACGCTGTCTGACCGTCATTTCAAGAGCCTGCTGTAAAATACCGGGATCGATATCCTCATTAAGTATGCAGCTTACCCTTATAGCACGGGGATTTCTTCTGTTGTGAGCTGCCAGGAATACCTTGGCAACATTGTCAAGCTTGTACCAGTCATTGTTCATAATAAAACATACTATCACAAATCCTGTGGGTTTTAAATAATTTTAAGCGATTTTTGCGCAATATTTTGTGGGAGGAAATGGTTATGATACAATATTTTGTATTGATAATCATCCGTACAGGGTTTACAATAGGACAGATAGGAAAATAATAACATGTTTGTGTGCATGTAGAGGGAGGTTGCTATGGAACAAAAAGGAATGGAGCCCATCCGGGACGCCAAGTCACTTGGCAAGGGAAGGCTCCTGATACTGGGACTTCAGCATATGTTCGCGATGTTCGGGGCGACGGTGCTGGTACCGATCCTGGTGGGAGGATACTTTCAGGAGGCAACGGGAGAACCCGTAACGCAGGGACTTACGGTGGCGGTAACCCTGTTCTGTGCCGGGTTTGGAACACTGGTATTTCATATCTGCTCCAAGTTTAAGGTTCCCGCATTTCTGGGATCGTCTTTTGCTTTTCTCGGAGGATTTTACACGGTAGCCAATCTGAATATGGGAAAATACATATCAATGGGCGCCAATGATAAGGCGGCTTATGCATGCGGCGGTGTTGTTGCGGCCGGTTGCCTGTATTTTGTCCTCGCTATAATAATAAAGCTTGTCGGCATTCATAAGGTTATGAGGTTCCTGCCTCCGGTAGTTACCGGACCGATCATCATCTGCATAGGTCTGTCACTGGCAGGTTCGGCGATATCGAACGCATCGACCAACTGGTTCCTGGCTGTTATAGCGCTTGCCGTGATCATCATATTTAATATCTGGGGCAAGGGTATGTTCAAGATAATCCCCATACTGATGGGCGTTATCATTTCCTATGTTGTTGCGGTGATCCTGAATGCTTTCGGGATGACGAATCCCGACGGGAGCGCTCTTATAGATTTTTCGTCTGTCGCAGGATCGGCTTTCATCGGTTTTCCGAAGTTCCAGATATGCAAGTTTGATGTGACCGCGATCCTGGTAATGGCTCCCATAGCGATAGCTTCGATGATGGAGCATATCGGAGATATGTCTGCGATCTCGGCTACGGTCGGTGAGAACTTCATCGAAGATCCGGGACTGCACAGGACACTTACCGGTGACGGACTTGCCACAGCGCTTGCAGGCCTCGTAGGAGGACCGGCCAATACGACATACGGTGAGAATACCGGAGTTCTGGAGTTGTCGAAGGTCTATGATCCGGTAGTCATAAGGATAGCCGCAGTAATGGCGATAATCCTTTCGTTTGTACCCAAGTTCTCGGCACTTATTTCCACAATGCCTGCTGCGATAATAGGCGGTATCTCGTTCATGCTTTACGGAATGATCTCAGCCATCGGTGTAAGGAATATCGTAGAGAACAGGGTTGACCTTACAAAGTCGAGGAACCTGATAATCGCCGGCGTCATATTTGTCTGCGGGCTCGGTTTCAGCGACGGGCTTACCTTTACGATAGGAGGAACATCGATAACACTGACGGCACTTGCGATCGCAGCCATCGCAGGTATCATACTCAATGCGATACTTCCCGGAAATGATTACAGATTCGGAAGCAATCCGAAGGGTGACATGAGCCGCGGCGTATTTATAACAAGTTCGGATAATGACAGCACTGACAAAGACAGTGAGGAAAAATAAGATGTTTACAGGTAAACATACAGTTTTTGGAGGAAGATATGAGTTACGGAAATATTGAGAATATAACTATTTCAAAGCATCCCCTGATACAGCATAAGATATCGATGCTCAGGGACAAGAATACGGGAACGAACGAGTTCCGTAAGCTTGTCGAAGAAATAGCAATGCTCGAGGGATTCGAAGCTCTCTCGGATCTTCCGATGGAGGAAGTTGAAGTCGAGACTCCCATCGAGAAGTGCATGACACCGATGATAGCGGGACGTAAGCTTGCCCTGGTGCCTATATTAAGGGCCGGACTTGGCATGGTGAGCGGCGTACTGGCTCTTGTTCCCACCGCAAAGGTCGGACATATCGGTATGTATCGTGATGAGACCACTCATGAACCTCAGGAGTATTATTGCAAGCTCCCGAGCCCGATCGAGCAGCGTACCATTGTGGTAATGGATCCCATGCTCGCAACGGGCGGATCGGCAGTGGATGCAATAAACCAGATAAAGATGCATGGAGGGGTGAATATCAAGTTCATGTGCATAATCGCTGCACCGGAGGGCCTTGAGAGACTTAATAAGGCACATCCCGATGTTCAGATATATGTGGGTCATCTTGACAGGGAACTTAACTCGGATGCGTATATCTGTCCGGGACTCGGAGATGCCGGAGACAGGATATTCGGTACAAAATAAAGGTGAAAATATGAAACAGTATAATGTGACGGGTATGAGCTGTGCAGCCTGTCAGGCGCGGGTAGAGAAAGCAGTGGGTGCCGTAGAAGGCGTTACTGCATGTTCGGTTAACTTGCTTACAAATTCGATGGGAGTCGAAGGCAGCGCCGATGATGCACAGATAATAGAGGCAGTAAGAAATGCAGGATACGGGGCGTCACCTAAGGGTGGCGCCGCTTCTGATAAAGCGGGTAAGGATCCGGGATATGAGGAGGAACTGAGCAGGCTTGAGAACAGCGGTATTAAGGAACTTAAGCTCAGGCTTTTTATATCGCTTGGGTTTCTGCTTGTTCTCATGTATTTTTCAATGGGTCATACCATGCTCGCTCTTCCGCTTCCTTCGATGATAGGGCACGCTCCCGTGAGGGTGGCTGTAATACAGATGCTTCTGTGCATTGCGGTCATGATCGTAAATCAGAGGTTCTTTATAAGCGGGTTTAAGAGCGTTGTCCACGGCTCGCCGAATATGGATACCCTGGTCGCCATGGGCAGCGGAGTATCCTTCCTGTACAGTACGGGAGTGCTTCTTGTGATGACGGATCTTCATGATCTGTATTTTGAATCGGCAGCAATGATACTTACTCTCATTACGGTAGGTAAGCTGTTGGAGGCAAGGTCAAAGGGTAAGACGACCGATGCGCTTAAGAGCCTTATGCGCCTGGCGCCCAAGACTGCCAGGATCATACAGGACGGTGAGGAAAAAGAGGTCCCCGTGGATCAGGTCGGTGTAGGGGATATATTTGTGATAAGACCCGGAGACAGCATACCTGTTGACGGCGTGGTGACGGAAGGTATTTCCGCCGTTGATGAATCGTCACTTACGGGTGAGAGCATTCCCGTGGATAAGACAGTCGGATCACGGGTATCGGCCGCGACTATCAACAGTTCGGGATTCCTTAAATGTAAGGCGGTAAGGGTAGGAGAGGATACCACACTTTCGCAGATAATACGTATGGTAAATGACGCTGCATCGACCAAGGCTCCCATAGCCAAGATCGCCGACAGGGTATCGGGAGTATTTGTTCCCGTGGTAATCGGGATTGCGGTATTTACCTTTATCATATGGATGGTCATGGGACAGACAGCGGGATTTGCGGTAGCAAGGGCCATTTCGGTACTCGTTATAAGCTGCCCGTGTGCTCTCGGACTTGCAACGCCCGTAGCGATAATGGTAGGAAACGGCGTTGGAGCAAGGAACGGCATACTGTTTAAAACCGCAGTATCGCTCGAACAGACGGGTAAGGCCGACATAGTGGTATTTGATAAGACGGGGACCATAACAAACGGCACTCCCGTTGTAACCGATATCATCCCTATGTTTAAAGAGGACACATCCCTGCCTGCCGGTATGTCACCGGATACGGACAGTGAAGAGACCGTATTGCTTAAGATCGCGGGAGCGCTCGAATCAAAGAGTGAGCATCCTCTTTCAAGGGCAGTGATCGGGGAATGCGAAGAAAGGAAAATAGATATCACGAAGGAAAACGTTGATTTTTCCGCAATACCGGGCAGGGGTCTTACGGCATCCCTGTCGGGACAGAAGATATACGGGGGCAATATATCATATATAAAAGAGGTCTGCTCGGATGAGGAGGGACTTCTGGAAGCAGGGAAGCGGGCGGAGGATCTTTCGGAACAGGGTAAGACACCTCTTATTTTTGCGCTTGGCAAAAGCATGCTCGGTATAATAGCCGTTGCCGACACCTTAAAGGATGACAGTACAGAGGCTGTATCACAGCTTAAGAAAATGGGCATGCATGTTGTTATGTTAACCGGAGACAATGAGCGTACCGCAGCTGCGATAGGGTCTGACGCAGGAGTTGACGAGGTCATAGCGGGAGTCTTCCCGGATGCCAAGGCAAGGGAGATCGAGAGGCTTAAGGAGCACGGACGGGTAGTTATGACAGGTGACGGCATTAACGATGCGCCGGCTCTTACCACGGCAGATATGGGTATTGCCATAGGAGCAGGGACTGATGTTGCGATAGATGCGGCCGATGTCGTGCTCATGAAGAGCAGTATCATTGATGTACCGGCAGCCATAAGACTGTCGAGGGCAACCCTCAGGAATATCCATGAGAACCTGTTCTGGGCCTTTTTCTATAATATGATAGGGATACCTCTGGCTGCGGGAGCATTTTACCGCTTCGGGATAAAGTTAAGTCCGATGTTCGGGGCGGCGGCGATGAGCCTTTCAAGCTTCTGCGTGGTAAGCAATGCATTAAGGCTGAATCTCTGTAAACTCTATGATCCTTCAAAGGATAAGCCGCGCAGAGGGAGACGGTACGGCCACGGGAAATGCGCCGGACAGGCAGATGATAAAACGAAAGAAAATAAAAGTGAAGAAAATAAACCGGAAGGAGAAAAAAACATGACAAAGACGATGAGTATTGAGGGAATGATGTGTGCCCACTGCGAGGCAACGGTAAAAAAAGCACTTGAGGCTTTGGAGGGAGTAAGTTCGGCCGAGGTGAGCCATGAGAAAAACAATGCTGTTGTGACTCTGAGTGCGGATATGGCGGATGAAGTGCTTAAGAAAGCTGTAGAAGATAAGGACTATAAAGTGACGGAGATAAAATGAAGATCCTGGTTATCGGCGGAAGTTACTTCCTTGGAAGATGGTTCGTGCAGCTTGCCCATAAAGAACATGATATAACCGTGTTAAACCGCGGGAATATACCGGTCGGTCTTGACGGAGTGAAAGAGATCGCTGCCGACAGACACAATGATGATGAGTTATGTAAACTAGAAAGCTGCGGCGGCTTCGATGCTGTCGTGGATTTCTGCGCATATGGCAGGGGCGAAATAGGACAGATACTTAAGCATTTAAGCGGTCCCATGCCTTCAAGATATATCTATGTGAGTACGGTGGATGTATACAAAAAGGGCACCGGAGCCGCATGCGACGAGACATCTGAACTTACGGACATAACGGAAGGCCGGGATGAAGAGAAGGAAAGTGATGGAACAGGTGTCTTTTCGCCGGAGACAGAATATATCATCGGTAAAACAGAACTTGAGCATGAACTTATATCGGAATGCACGTCATACGGGATAAAGGGCGTGTCGGTGCGGCCTGTGATCCTGTACGGTCCCGGGAATTATGCTCCGAGAGAAAGCGTATATCTTGAATGGATAAGAACAGCAGGTCAGATAATACATCCGGTCGATGCGGACGGATATTTTCAGATGCTGTATGTGGCGGATGCCGCAAGGGGACTTATAAGGCTGTGCGAGGCAAAGGCCGGTGAACTTAAAGACGCATATAACTTCTGTACCGATGAGATCCTTACGTATGACAGTTTCGAAAGGGCGCTTGCCGGGGCATATTGCCTGTATGAACTGGGAATTACCGAAGATAATGCTTTCACCCGCGTGGATGTAACGGTCGAAACGGTAACCGGCCGGAACATACCTCTGCCGTTCCCCCTTACCAAAGCTGAGTCAGAAGAATATTCGGGGAAGAGATTTGCCGGGCTCGGCATACCGGTCACGCCGCTTAAAGAGGGACTTTTTGCATGTTTCAGGGTGGGATGAGATTTCCTTTCATATTTTTGCTTCATGCATAAGTTTCCGTTGACTTACATTATTAAAAGATATTACAATAATCTGTGTAAAAATGCTTAAAGGAGAGACATAAAATGTCACAGTATTTTCAGCCGGAGATTGAGACGGCTTCAAGGGAAGAGATAATCAGGATACAGAATGAGAAGATAGTAAAGCAGGTAAGGCACGTTTACGACAAGGTAGAGTATTACAGAAACCTGATGGATAAGAGGGGAATCAAGCCCGAAGATATAAAGGGCGTGGAGGATATCCACAAGCTTCCTTTTCTTAAGAAGGATGATCTGAGAGAGTGTTATCCATACGGTCTTCTGGCTACGGATCTTAAGAACTGCGTCAGGATACATTCGACGTCCGGCACCACGGGCAAGAGGGTGGTCGCATTCTATACGCAGCATGATATAGATCTGTGGGAAGAATGCTGCGCGAGGGCTATAGTGGCAGCAGGCGGTACGGATGAAGATGTTGTTCAGGTCTGCTACGGATACGGTCTGTTCACGGGTGGTTCGGGACTGCACGGCGGAGCGCATAAGTTAGGCGCACTCACACTTCCGATGTCGTCCGGAAATACGGAGAGGCAGATACAGTTCATGATGGACCTTCAGTCCACGATACTGTGCTGTACACCCAGTTATGCGGCGTTTATAGCGGAATCGCTTAAGGACAGGGGATATTCTCCTTCGGATAATAAGTTAAAGGCAGGTATATTCGGCGCGGAACCATGGACAGAGGAGATGCGCAAGTCGATAGAGGAAGGTCTTGGGATCAAGGCTTATGATATATACGGGCTGACCGAGACGAGCGGTCCGGGAGTTGCGTTTGAGTGCTCCGAGCAGACCGGCATGCATATCAATGAAGATCATTTCTATGCGGAGATAATAGATCCCGATACGGGTGAGGTACTTCCGGAGGGCGAGAAGGGTGAGCTTGTGTTCACTTCTCTTGATAAGGAAGCGTTCCCGCTCCTTCGGTACAGGACGAGGGATATATGTGTTCTCACGAGGGGCAAATGCTCATGCGGAAGGACTCATGTCAAGATGTGCAAGCCGATGGGCAGGAGCGATGACATGATGATAATCCGCGGTGTAAATGTTTTCCCGAGCCAGATAGAGACTGTTCTCCTTAATGAAGGTTATACACCGAATTACATGATCTATGTTGACCGCAAGAATAATACGGATACGCTTGACATAGATGTGGAGCTTACGCCCGAGCAGTTCTCGGATAATGTTGCCGACATGCAGGCGAAGGAGAAGTCGCTTGCGGCAGCCATGCGTACCATGCTTGGCATCGGACCCAAGATTCATCTTGTTCCTCCCAAGACGATACAGAGGAGCGAGGGTAAGGCGGTAAGGGTGATTGATAACAGGAAGCTGCATTAGTTGCAGGGGACATCAAAGACACGGAGGAGGTAAGCAAATGGCAGTAAATCAGTTATCGGTATTTATTGAAAACAAGCACGGAAGGTTGTCGGAAGCAATAAAGGGAATATCGGAATCGGACATAAATATAAGGGCTCTCAGCATAGGTGATTCGCAGGATTTCGGAATTGTCAGGATGATAGTATCGGATCTTGACAAGGCCAGGGAACTCCTGGGTGAGGATTTTATATATAAGGTAACTCCGGTCATCGCGGTCAAGATGGATGACAGGGGCGGAGCGCTTTATAAGATATTAAGGACACTTGAGGAGAGCGAGATAAACGTAAAATACACGTATGCTTTTACTTCAAACAAGGAATTCGGAGCCTACGTTGTATTAAGGGTGGATGATGTTACGGCTACCGAGAAAATATTATCGGATAAGGGGTTCAGACTGGCGACCGATGAAGAGATAAGCGGTTGAGTATAAATATGATAAGGGGATGAGGATATGGGATTATTTAATGTATTTAAAAAAGGGAAGAAATCCGATCTTAGCGAAGAGGAATTAAATGCCCTCCAGAAGAGCCTGCTTGATGATGAGAGCGGGATAGTCGGCGAGGTAGAGCACGGCGGACCTTCGGAGGCGGCAGTCACGGAACCCGAGGAAGAAGAGAAGCCCGTTAATGTTAAGAGATGCTCGTTTGTTATGGGCATACTTAATGTTACACCTATCGCAGGATCCGAGAATATAAAAGTTACGGGTATCCTTAAGGGTAATGCGGAAGCCAATATGATCATCACCGCGATCAATTTCGGTGACGACAACAGGGAACCGATGATGACCACGGTCCTTGGAGTTGAGGTAAACGATGCTTTTGCTTCTTCGGCCACCGACTGCAAGGCTTCGCTCATAATAGAAGCAGGTCCCGACTGCAGGATAGGTATCGGAACGGTGCTCTACACAAGGGATATGGGCGAGACCAATGTTCATGATGCATATATAAGTGCTCTCGGAGACGTATATGTCAAGGAGAGAGGACTTGATATATCGGAGGAGGAACTCGGGAATCTGAGCATGACGGACTGTGCGGAGATCTGGCGCCTCAACGGCTGGTATATGAGCCATGCGGGCAAGGATGAGAGCGATGATGCCAAGGCTGACAGGAAGA
>JAFSZZ010000070.1 GCA_017458765.1 Lachnospiraceae bacterium
AACTATTCAGAACAGCACATAAATTTTAAAATATGAACCGTCAAGCTTGCTTGTAAGGGGCATATTTTATAAATTTATGTATTGGATGAATCCAAAGCAGCGAAAAATACGAAGTATTTTGAGCCTGTTCTGAATAGTTACATAATTTGTAACTATTCAGGTATATATAATTACTACTAAATTGTATATTTATGAACATATATGTACATCCATGAACACTAGAAAGAAACTAATAACTTTCATTTTAATACCGGTTTTACTCCTGATCATGGTCGTCATCGGAATAAACGCCGGCAGCGTAAGCATATCATTATCAGATATTTCGCGGATCATTGCAGGAAAATCGGATGATGTGGTGAGCTACAACATAATATACAATATCAGGCTTCCGAGAGTTATAGCGGCCGTGCTTCTCGGCGGAGCGCTCGCATTATCGGGGTACCTCCTGCAGACCTTCTTTCACAATCCGATAGCGGGGCCCTTTGTTCTGGGCATCTCGTCCGGTGCCAAGCTTACGGTAGCGCTTACCATGATATTTCTCTTAAGCCATGGCAGAAACATAGGCTCTGCCGGAATGATAATATCTGCCTTCGTGGGCGCTATGCTTGCCATGAGCTTTGTCCTTATCGTTTCGTTCAGGATGAAAAGCATGAGTATTCTTATCGTCTGCGGAATTATGACCGGTTATATCTGCTCGGCGGTCACCGATCTTACGGTTACCTTTGCCGACGATTCCAACATTGTCAATCTGCATAACTGGTCGATGGGCAGCCTGTCCGGTATTACGATGCAGGATATTAAAGTGATAGCCGCCATAACTTTCATCTGTCTGGTATCGGTGATCTTCATTCATAAGCCCATAGGCGCATACAGGCTGGGAGAGGCCTATGCACAAAATATGGGTGTAAATATTAAGCTTCTCCGGATCATGCTCATAATTCTGTCAAGCCTTCTGACGGCTACAGTAACGGCATTCGCAGGACCTATTTCCTTCGTCGGGATCGCTGTTCCCCATCTGGTGAAGGGCATGACCGGAACCACGTCACCACCTGTGATGATACCGGGATGCTTCCTGACCGGAGCCCTTATAACACTGTTCTGCGACTGTATAGCCAGAACGGTATTCGCGCCCACGGAAGTAAGCATCAGCTCGGTAACTGCGGTACTGCTGGTTCCTGTCGTAATCTCCATGCTGCTTGGAAAACATGGAAATGAGCGGGATTAAGTACGGAAGCAGAAGAAACCTATTCTGCATGATCCTGTCGCAATAAACAGATTACACTCAGAAAAATAAACCAATATGAAGCTTATGCATTATCTGTCTGCCGTTTTAAACCTACCGTTTGAAGAGGACAGCCTTACCAAAAAACATGAATGATATATTAAGAACAGTCAGTCTCACAATCGGATATGATAAGGACATAGTCAGCAATATTAATCTGGAAGCAGTTCCCGGCCGGATCCTTACCCTTATAGGACCTAACGGATGCGGTAAATCCACTTTTCTTAAGACGCTTACCGGGCAACTTGCCGCAAGGGGAGGCGTCATTTACCTTGATGGAAAGGAGCTTGGCAGATTAAAAGCAGCTGAAATAGCCAAACAGCTCTCAATGGTTATGACTACGGTCGTTAAGCCCGAGCTTATGACCTGCCGCGAAGTAGTAAGTACCGGCCGGTATCCTTATACCGGGAGGCTGGGTATCCTGTCGGAACACGACCGTCAGGTCATCGAAGATACGTTGACCATGACAGAGACACGGGATATTGCCGATAAGCTGTTTATGAGCATAAGTGACGGACAGAAGCAGAGGGTTATGCTTGCAAGAGCCATATGTCAGGAACCTGATATCCTGATACTTGACGAGCCGACCTCCTATCTGGATATAAAGTATAAACTGGATATACTCACCCGCATTAAAAAACTTATAAATGATCGGAATATAGCGGTGATCATGTCCCTTCACGAGCTTGACATAGCAATGAAGATAAGCGATACCGTAGCTGCGATCGGGGAAGGAAGAGTATTAAAATGCGGAAGCCCTGAAGATGTATTTAAGGAATCCTTCATAAGAGCTCTGTACGGAATAGAAAACGCGGATCTCAGTCTGATAGGAACCATGCCCTGGTATGCAGATAAACATATGAAGGAAGATGCTGCTATATCTGAGAGCAGTTTACATGCTGATAAACCAGCAGATTCTCATCTTTCAGGAACGAATAACCCGGGGAAGGGAAGAGCGCGGGCAGTAATGATCCAGGGAACCATGTCAAATGCGGGAAAGAGCCTGATAGCCGCAGGCCTGTGCAGGATATTTGCAGATGACGGCTATCGTGTCGCACCCTTTAAGTCCCAGAATATGGCTCTTAATTCATACATAACCGCAGATGGCGGTGAAATGGGCCGTGCTCAGGTTGTCCAGGCTCAGTGCGCACGGCGTGAACCGGATGTAAGCATGAATCCTGTACTGTTGAAGCCCAATGACGACAGAACCTCTCAGGTCATAGTAAACGGAAAAATCACAGGAAATATGAGTGCTTCCGAGTACTTCCGGTATAAAAAGGAGCTTAAGCCTGTAATAAAAGAAGCATATGAAAAGCTGGCAGAAGATAACGATATCATAGTCATAGAGGGAGCCGGCTCACCTGTTGAGCTTAACCTTAATAAAGATGATATCGTGAATATGGGCATTGCCGAAATGGCTGATGCGGCAGTACTGCTTGTCGGAGACATTGACAGGGGCGGCGTATTCGCACAGCTTATAGGTACCGTGGATCTGCTTAAGGCTTCGGAAAGAGAGCGTGTTAAGGGGCTGATCGTAAATAAATTCAGGGGCGATTCCTCACTTTTTGATGATGGGATCAGGTTACTGAAAGAAAAATCAGGCATAGACGTTTTGGGTGTTGTTCCATTCATGGAGCTTAATATAGAAGATGAGGATTCACTGTCAGACAAGCTTTATGTAAACCAGTCGGGCGTGTTGGATATTGCGGTTATAGGGCTGCCACACATTTCCAATTATACTGATTTTGACATATTCGGACAGCTGCCGGCAACCTCTGTCAGATATGTAAGAAGGGCTGAAGAACTGAGCAGAAACCGTGTTGACTCATTGAGTCACGCGCAGTTTCTGGCCAAAAGCTGTACTTGCGCCCCGGATAACATGCAGATTCCCGATCGGTTGGAAGGTGAAATGAAATGCAGTGCCGGTGATCCTGATATCATTATCATACCGGGTTCCAAAAATACGTTTTCGGATCTTAAATGGCTGATGGATTCGGGTCTTGCGGATGCGATCAGATCACAGGCAGACAAGGGTACGGTAATCATAGGGATCTGTGGCGGATATCAGATGCTTGGCCGGAAGATCCTGACGGCAGGACGTGAAACAGCAGGATGTGAAACAGCAGAATGTGAATATGAGGAACGGATTACAAAGAATACACAAGGCCCGGCCGGATTAAACCTACTGCCGATTGATACAATAATGGAAGAGGATAAGGTGACTACCCGTTTCTTTGGAAGTATAACCGGTGCAACAGGAGTACTTGAAAGCATAACCGGACTTGCGGCTGAAGGCTATGAAATACATATGGGACGTTCAGTACCTTATGATGAGGTATGTGAATTTACCTCAGATGGCACCGGTTATTGCAGGGGCAACATTTACGGGACCTATATACATGGGTTTTTTGACCGTCGTGAGATACTTGCGGGAATCCTGCAGTCGGTTGGCAAGACCCGGGGGATAACCATCGATACCGGTGAAATTATCGACCGGGCGGTGTACAGGGAACAACAGTACCGAAAGCTGGCTTCCGGACTCCGCGAAAGCCTTGATATGAACACCATATACAATTTATTATAATACACAGAGAACAACACAGAGAGCAACACGGGGAGCAGAAAACCTGACCCTTGCGTTAACTCTGACTCATCAACAGCATCTACAGCAATGATTGATTTAATAAGCAACTACATGCTTCTGCATACAATCGCATTATTGACCGGCTGCATTGCCGATCTTATTATCGGCGATCCCCACGGCATTCCTCATCCCATAGTTGCAATAGGAAGGCTTATTTCTTCTCTTGAAAGAATTCTTCTGAATAAAGCCGGAGGTAACAGGAATAAAGAGCTTCGGTACGGAGCTTTTATGTGTTTTGCGGTGATCCTTCTTTCAGTACTGACCACCGCACTTATACTCATTGTTTCCTATATGCTTCATCCTTATGCGGGAGCAGCCGTTGAAGCAGTACTTACCTGCTATATCCTGGCCGCAAGAAGCATGTACAATGAAAGCATGAAGGTATACCATGCACTCAAAGCAGGTAATATTGAAGAAGCCCGAAAAGCGCTGTCCATGATAGTCGGACGCGACACCGGCAGGCTTGATGAGGATGGTATCATTAAGGCATGCGTCGAGACTGTTGCCGAGAATACCTCGGACGGATTGATCGCGCCATTTTTATATACCATAATCGGCGGGCCCATATTGGGAATGTTCTATAAGGCGGTTAATACCATGGATTCAATGGTGGGATACAGAAATGAGAAGTATGAATACTTCGGCAAGGCTGCGGCGAAGCTTGATGATATCGTGAATTACGTACCCTCAAGGCTCAGCGCCCTGCTTATGATAGCTGCCACCGCGAGCTTATCTGTATTTACGCATGAGAAAGGACCGAAGAGTGGGTATTATGTAAACCAAACAGTATATAGCGTGTCTTCCGCATGCAGAATATGGATACGTGACCGGCGTAAGCATTTAAGCCCCAATTCCGCCCAGACAGAAAGCGCCTGCGCCGGAGCCCTGGGCATAAGACTGGGCGGCAGCTCCTATTACGGAGGTATTTTAGTCGATAAACCCTATATCGGGGATCCGATAAGACATATAGAAGCAGAAGACATCAAACGCGCGAATCGTCTTATGTTTATATCGGAGATGATCCTTTCGGTCATGGGGACGGTTCTTTTGTGTTATTTCTCACTCGTTTAGACACGGATAATACACGGTTATTCGAGTTCTATAAGAATGCCGTTATATACCGGGGGAATAACGTTTCCCAGTCTTTGGGAAGTTATACCAAGGTTCCTTACATCCAGTTCCTCATCGGTTGTTCCGGGGCCTATCTTATTGGAGTAATTGTAATTTCCGGTGGTTCGGATATATTCCTTTTTGTCACCCCATACATCTATCCAGAGAAAAGTGATTTCGAAGTCAAAATCATACGGTCCCTTATGATACTGTGCTTCTTCTTTACTTAAGTCACGCAGATCCTTCAAAAAATCATTGATATTTTCTATTTCCTTTTTCTCCAGCCAGTTATATGCGGCTATAGTAAATGAATCTATGCAGGGCATATCGGGATCGGACTGCGCACTTGCCGTAAAGCCGTGGTCTTTCATGAGCTGTTCGACCCTGTCGCGGTAGAATGCATATACCTGCTCCTTGTAATTATTCCTATAACTGTATTTACCCGTATAGCCGAAATTCGAACCATCTATGTTAACGGTTTCGGCATGAAGATTCAGCTCGAACTCAAGGTTTCTTACATTGGAAGCAAAGATATAAGTTTCTTCGTCGGTTTTTTTGACGAGTCTTATATCCTCATTTATCATTTCGTGTATTTTTTCCATAACCTCCTTCTCTTTGGGCGGTCTGGGTTTGCTGAGATGACAGCCGCATATTCCGTACAAAGCGGAAACAAGCAAAAGTACGGTAATAATTTTTATATATTTATTCTTATCCATGATTTGATTTTATATGTTTTTATATATGATTTCAACTTTAGCATAGCATTTTATTATGCTGTGACAGACAGTTATTCTACCTTGTCCAGCAGGTATTCCTCGAACATAGGCAAAGCTAATTCCGCCAAACCATAACTTCCGTCTATTAATCCCTTCTTTTCCAGTCTCTTCTTATAAGGGTTGAATTGATTGTTGGTAATTCCGAGTATGTTTCTTATGTCAATGACTTTTCCTGTACCGGATTGTGCTATGGCAATCAAAAACTCTCTATCTTTTATAGATAATTCGGACCATATCTTGTCATATACGAAATCTTCAAGCTGATGCTTGTAATCGCTGATCGCAGATTTGTAATCACCGTTCTTTTCATAGGTCATATAACCCAAAGCCTGAAAGGCAAATGAGTAGCCCTTGGTTAATCTGGCCATATTAATGGCATCATCCTCAGAAACCTTCAGGGTATTCATATAATTTTCCGCCATACGCCTCATGTTCAGAGGTTTCAGGATTATTTTCGGTGCACGCAACAGAAAAGTCAGATTTCTTCTGTTTTGGAGTTCATCGATATTTTGGTACAAACCGGTCATTAAGAGAAATACAGGAAGATTTTTTCTGATAAATATCTGAAAGGCACCGGCAAACTCACTCATGTGTTTGCTGTTCACTACCTCATCTATAGTGATCAACAGACGCTTTTTATGCTTTTGGATACTCTCGAGCATCTTTGTTACTGCTGTTTCAATATTGGTAATAGGAGCGGCTCCACTGACTTCAAGACCGAAACCGAAGAACGACAGATTGATATTGGCATTCTTGAATATCTCAGCCAGAGTATTTTCACTGGATAGCTTAGAAGCAAGATCCTTCAGAAGTTCTGATTCCGAGTTAAGCTCTACGGTTATCCATTCTTTCCGATGCTCCAGCTCATTAGCGATTTCGGACATAAACACAGTTTTACCTGAACCGCGTACGCCGGTGATTATATACATTTGCTCGGAAAACTCTTCTTCGCAGAAGTTGTCTATAATTACGGAACTCTCCGAAAATCTGGATATTACCTGTTTGGGTTCCTTTCCAAACAGCATTGTGTATGGATTTTTTGCCATTTATATACTCCTATAATATAATTTCATTCGAATATTTACTGGTTTTTACTGGTTGTAAAACTGTTTACTGGTTTTTACTGGTTTGAAATTATTTTACTGGTTTTTACCGGTTTTGTAAATATTTAATGTGAGACAGAGAACATAAAGAAATACTTTTTTGACAAATTGCACGCGATGGTTAGTGTATAATTTTAATTGGTTTAATAGTTAATTATATAGAACATAGGTTCTGCGGCTGATATAAAAGAAGAGGAGAATAAATCCCCTCTTCCTACACAATCAGTTTTCCTTTATGATATGAGTTTGGGAACTATAAA
>JAFSZZ010000071.1 GCA_017458765.1 Lachnospiraceae bacterium
CCGCCTGGCTCCATCGATTAGCAACGCAGTTTTTCCGGCGCTATATTCTTTCCATTGGAGCATCTTATCCAATACTTTTCTTTTCATCGAGCGCACCTTTTCAAAATCAATTATTTAAATTATATCACTTTTTCAAGATTTATACTTTGCGATTTCTGCACCTTTTCGCCATCAGTGTCATTTTAGCACCTTTTCGCGACTTAATCAACTGTAAGACTGTCAGATTATTTCAGGTTGTTAAAAAACTGCGGCTTTGTCAAACTCGAAAGGGTCAAAGCGGAATAGATTTTTAAACCGTGTAACATAATGTAATGACTCACTTGCCGGCTCCGGCAGTTAATCCCTTTACAAGATATTTCCTGAAAAACGGATATGAAACAATGATCGGAGCGATTATCACGACCGCCAGAGCCATTCTGAATGATTCAGTAGGGATATCGGCTATCACAGACCCTGAGATATTTTCACTTGAAGAAAGGATCGCTGCGCTTTTCTCCATATTGTACAGGACATACTGCAGGGTATAATATCTGCCATGATCGGAATCAGTGTACAGAAGGTTCTCATACCAGCTGTTCCAGTATCCAAAGGCTTCAAATATCCCGACCGTTATAATGATCGGCCGTGACATGGGGAGTACGAACTGTCCGAATATCCTGTATGTTGATGCCCCGTCTATCCTTGCAGCCTCAAGGATCTCCCCGGGAATGTTATATCTGAAATAAGTGCGCATAACCAGTATATACCAACTTGAGCAGGCCGTTGGCAGTATAAGCGCAAGGATCGTATTCTTAAGTCCGAATACCTGCGTGTTCACCGCGTATGAAGCCGCAAGACCACCTCCGAAAAACATGGGCAGCATGATCATGGCTGTGTAGAGCCTGCTGAACCTGTAATCATTCCGGCTGATCGCATAAGCCATTGTACTTATAAGGATCAGTGACAGAACGGTCCCGACTACCGTGATAAAAACAGTTACCGTAAACGAGCTGACGATCCGGCCTGCACTCCCTGCAAGATACCTGTATGCATCAAGAGACCATTCATCCGCTATAAAGCGGTATCCGTTTCCCGCTATCGACCTCTCAGAGGAAAATGAGATTGATATTATAAATGCCACTGGCAGAAGAATTATGACAGACAAAAAGACCATAAAGATACTTAAGGCAATATCTGCCCCTCTGCCAAGTCCCCTTATTCCCTCCGTACCGTCACCCATCCTTTCGTATCTCATAACACGCCTCCCTCAGGATCGATCCTCTTTATCATCCGATCCGCTATCAGAAGAATGATACAGCCTATCCCGTTCTGCATTAGTGATGCGGCTGCACTGAAGCCGTAATTTGACTGCTCGGTAAGGGCTTTAAAAACAAAGACATCAATAGTCTGGGTTACCTGCCCGATTGATCCCGAGTTTCTCGTCACCTGATAAAACAGTCCAAAATCAGAGGACAGGATATGTCCCAGATTAAGAAGGACCATTACAATAATAACATTCTTAAGAGAAGGAATGATAACATGTCTTATGACCTGAAAAACACCGGCACCGTCCACAGCCGCCAGATCATACAGTTGCGGATCGATACCCATAATATTTGCATAATAAAGAAGCATTGAATAGCCCGAACTCTTCCACAGCATCACTATCACAAGAACAAAGGGCCATACCGACGGTTCCTTATAAAAATTGACCGTCTGTTCTCCGATCCCTTTCAATATGGTATTGATCATGCCCTTATCGGCCGACAGAAAAGCATATACAAAATAACTTACTATGACCCACGACAGAAAATACGGGAGCAGCATTAAGACCTGTACGGCCGATCTTATTTTTGAAGATCTGATATATGATAATACTATGGCAAGTGCAACCGGTATAACGGTACCAAGTATAAGAAACACGATGTTATACAGAAGTGTATTCCTGAGAACCTGCCATATCTGAGGATTCAGGAACAGAAACCGGAAGTTTGAAAATCCCGCCCATTCGCTCCCGAAAAGAAGACTGTAAATAAAGCTCTTCCCGGGGATAAGCCTGTATCGCTTGAATGCTATCACTATGCCGAACAGCGGAAAATAGCAAAAGGCAATATACCACAAAAGTGTCGGCAAAGATAATACCGTCAGTGCCTTATCCTTTTCATTAAAATTCTTTCTGTTCCTATCCTTCATGTCACATAAATTATCGGACTTGCTCTTCGGTATCATATAATCTGCGATATTCCTCGCATGAAGCTATAAGCTCATCATGCTTACCCTGAGCAAGTACTCTTCCGTCCTCTATATATAAAATCCTGTCAGCATCCACCACGGTCGACAGCCTGTGCGCGATCATAACGATCGTACTCGTGCCGTGTATGTTCATAAGCGCACGCTTGATCTTAGTCTGGGTAACATTATCAAGTGCACTTGTCGCCTCATCAAGCAGCAGTATACTGCACTCCCTCAGGAGACTCCTCGCGATCGCAAGTCTCTGTTTCTGGCCTCCGGAAAGATTTACTCCACCTTCACCTATCACAGTATCATATTTATCCGGCATAGCCGCAATATCTTCATCAATACAAGCCAGAGAGGCGGCTCTGTGCATTTCTTCCTCGGTCATATCTGGTTTTACCATCTTTAAATTATCCCGTATGCTCATACCGAAAATATAGGGGGCCTGGGTTACCACACTCATACACCCGCGAAGGGTATCGCGGTCAAATTCCCTTATATCGATCCCATCGATCATCACGGTGCCGCTGAATGCTTCATACAACTTGGATATAAGATTAAAGATCGTTGTCTTTCCCGAACCGCTCCTCCCGACCAGGGCAACAGTCTCTCCCGCGTTAATGGTAAAGTTCATATCAAAAAGAACCCATCTTACGGAAGTGTTCAGTTTATGGATATTATACGAAAACCTTACATTCCTGAAGCATATCTCTCCCCGTATCTTATCCTGCGCTCTTATGCCATACTGCTCCTTGGGAAAAACAGCGTCATTGTTTATATCCGAAAGCCGCTCACACGAAAGATTGAATTCGGTAATAAAATCCATGAGCGTCCCCATCAGTGTTATCGCAGGTGTTCCAAGATTTGAATAATAGTTAAAAAGGATCAGTGTCGTAGCTACCGAAAAGGTCCCCATTTCAAGCAAGAAAGCAAGTGTCACGACGAAAACCAGGAATCCCCCTTCACTTGCAAAGCCTCCTGCAAGCTTGTATTTTAGATTTTTCAAGTACCAGAACATACGGGCATCGTTGGCTTCACCGATCCTTATATCAAGTTCTTTTCTGAATGTATCCTCTGCATGACCAAGCTTGATATCCTTAGCACCGCGCACCATCTCGCCAACCGTCGTGGTATATCTTTCATTGGCATTCCTGAACAGGCGTCCGTTTTGTTTGGATATCTTTTCACGCCTTAACTCCATTAATATTCTCACTGAAAAAATTACGACAGTAAGGCCGAATATCAGCGGACTTACCATAAGCATTGCGCACAGTATTCCTATATACTGGCATATCTGAGAGATGTTATCCGCAAGCGTATTGAATGCCGTGGCAAGATTTGAGGTGTCGGTTGTCAGTCTTTGTATGAAAAGCCCGGTCCCGTTCTCATCTATACAACGGTTTGTTATCTTAAGGACGCTGTCCGCAATCTCAGCCTCCAATGCCGTAAGTGTCCTGTTGTACACAACATTGTATGCCCAGTTGCATACCGTCAGAACGATGTGTGACAAGAGATTTATCGCAAAAAGAGCGAGCGCCATATATAATAGCCGGCGAAATGCGGAATTTGTATATGCCACGATGATCCCGGCACTCAAAATGGGCGCTATTATCATAAGTGCCACACTTACAAGCTGCATAAATACGGCCATGAACAGATAACGCTTATGCGGTGAAGTATATTTCCATGCAAAACCAAGGTTATCGGCAAGTGATTTCCTGATCGTAAAGGAATATGTAAAGATATTTATGCCGTCACGGTATATCCTATCCGGTGCGCCGCTCCAGTCGTGAAGAGCTTTTATAAGTATAAGAGAGTCGGATAACCTAAACGGATCATACTCTTCACCTTTGATGCTCAGGATGACCTTAAGTTTACCGCTCTTCCTACGGACCCGCAGCTGCACCGGTATACCGGTCCCGACATTATCACGAAAAGCGATGAGGATCTCCTCCATACTGAGTCTGAGCCTTACCCTGTCATCCTTGGATCCACCGGCCTTCTCAAGAGCAGCTTCCGCTTCACTCACACAATGTTCTATGTATTTGTCTTCAAGTGTTCCTGTTATCCTCATAAGTTACTCAGATACTCATCAAGCTGCCGCTGTGCTTCCTTCCTGACATCTTCAAGACCTATCTCATCCATCTGCTCTCTCATAGTCTTTATAAGCTCATCCGTATCCGCGGTTCCGGTAACCAGTTCGGCCGAATAGGTACTCCAGACGGCATCAAGTGCCGCTATCTTATCTTCCACCGGTGTGGGATCGAAGCTGAAGCCTTGCGTATCACTTATCCTCGCATCCTTATACCCCTCATATACCTTAGCCCACTGATCCGGATCCGCAAGGTTGTCTTCTCCCGCAGATACCACTGATGCACTGATGGCAGGTCCGGTCACAAACGCATCGAGCATGTAATGATCGTTTCCTTCATCGGTTCTTATCACGGTGTCTTTATAATAGTTAAAATGTTTCCCTTCTATCCCGTATGCAAGAGTATCCCTAAATTCCCTGTCTGTGTATAGAAGCTCGATATATTTAAGGCAGGCCTTAACATGCTCCTCATCAGCTGCCGCATTTATCGCGGTCAGGGCTCCCTGCTGCGTTGCTCTTGACATATTGGGGCCTATGAACCTGACAAGCTTTACATTAAAACCGAAGCTTTCGGGATCTGACCAGCCCATAAATCCGGTCCATGCCGTACCTGTCCGCACCGGTGTTTTTACTGATATCGGAACTTCTTCGGTCGTCGCCGCATCCGGGTTGACATATCCCTTCTCATACCACTCATGCAATTTCCTGAGCATCCCAATATACTCTTCATCATCAAATACGGGAATTATCTTTGTTCCTTCATCGGTACCGGCCTTACTGTAAGGAATGACCAGGTATCTGCTCACTATTCTTTCATGGACCTGAAACAGACCGGTGATCCCCGAACTCGGAATATAGTAGGCATATACGTCGGGATTGTCCTGCTTCCATGCCTCAAGATAAGGCTCCAGATCCGCAAATTTCATCTCTTCGGGAAGAGTCATCCCCTTCTCGCCCTCAAAATAATCGCTGTTCATACGGAAGAACACCTCGGCTCCCAGATCCTTGAGCAGCGGAACACCGTATATCTTACCGTTAAGCGTGCCTATCTGCCACCAGGGATCCACTGCCTTATAAAGCTCGGGCGTTTCTTCCTTAACAAGCGAGGATATATCATAATAATATCCTTTGCCTGCATTTATATCAAAATCATTACACCAGTCACAGCTGAAAGTCATATCATAATAGTCACCCGTCTGGAGATCCAGATCAAACTGCTCTTCGTTTTTATATATCATCTTAACTGTAACACCTATCTTCTCGGCCGAGATCTCATTTGCCCTTTTCAGGACCTCTTCCTGAGCATCAGGTGCTTCTCCTGTCGGTGAATATGACCACCATACAAGTTCAATGGGTTCCCCGGTCTGCGATGCAGCATCCTGTGCCTGCACACTATCAGCCTGTTCATCTGCAGGAACAGCGGAATCATCTCCTGCCCCCTGTGTGCTGCCGTTCCCGCCCGCACCTGCACAGCCCGCAAGTACCAATGTCGATAAAAGGATCAATAATGCAGATATAACGGTTTTCTTCATTTTTTCCTCCTGAAACAATATATTTGTTTATTTCCTATACAATGAATGCGATTAGCACACATAAAAGTACGACTACCGCATGGACCTTAACAAACATGAGCATGATCGCAACGGCTTCCCTAAGGAAAGCATTCGGCCAGAAATACCATTTTGTCCCGCTCCCTATAAACTGGGCCTTAAGTCCCGCCCTTGCCGCGAGCATACCGCTTCGCAGGACATGATAATTCGTAGTTACAACGGCTGCTTTTGCATCTTTATCGATCCCGTCCATGATCTTTTTTGAAAACTCGAGATTTTCCATTGTATTCCTTGAGGATTTCTCCGCGATGACTTCGTAGTCTTCGGCGCCGTGACTTAAAAGATACAATTCCATGGCAGAACCTTCACTCATAGGCTCATCCTCGCCCTGTCCGCCGCTCGGGATATATCTGGAACTTTTACCTGCATTCCATTCCTGTTCCCATGTGAACCGCATCGCCCTGTTTACCCTTCCCTTTATAAGAGGACGCAGTTTTCCCTTTTTACTGATGGAACATCCGAGGATTATTATAAAGTCCTTGTCATAGACGGGTTTTACCTTCAGTACCGCATACCCCATAACACATATCGCAAGAAACGTACACTCAAAATAACACAGTACCATCCTGTCCAGTATGAGCAGCGGTGTCACGACATCCGGAAAAGTACTGAGCGGTGCCCATAAGGCATTAACGAGTATAAGGTAAACAGCCGTAAGGATAAATCCGAGGAAATTGTGCATCCTGAAACCTTCATGGATAAGAAGCGAAACATTACTTATACAGACAAAAAGACAGATGCAGGAAATGGGTATAAAAAGATCCCTTGAGCACTCCCACAGGAAAACGGCGGTATCAAGCAGCGCAGACATATCACTGCGCATACCGCCTTCAGGGATACGGTGTATGCTCCCTAACAGGAGTGCACAAAGGAAAATGATAATACTTACCAATATGATATTTCTGTATGCAAACGGGTCTGCGGCAAATGATCTTGTAAACACTGCGATCAGCAGGACTATCGCCGCAATAAACAATATCTGTGTCAACATCTGTTATCGGGTTCAGGCAAGTTCCCGTCCGGTGAGCATCCTGTATGCCTGCAGATATTTATCGATCGTTTTATCTACTATATCCTGAGGCAGTGTCCAGTCATGACCTTCATTTGCCTTGAGCCAGTCCCTTGCAAACTGCTTGTCAAATGAGGGCTGTGAATGTCCGGGCTCATACACGTCTGCCGGCCAGAAACGCGAACTGTCGGGAGTGAGCATCTCATCTCCAACTACGACATTTCCGTTTTCATCGAGTCCGAACTCGAACTTTGTATCAGCTATTATTATTCCCTTCTTAAGCGCATAATCCGCACATTTCTTATAAAGTGCGATCGTGTATTCCTTAAGCCTGGCGGCATATTCTTCGCCCTTACCGGGAAAATATTTCTCAAGATGAGTTATGCTCTGTTCATAGCTTATATTCTCATCATGGGCGCCTATCTCAGCCTTGGTCGAAGGTGTATATATGGGTTCCGGAAGCTTGTCCGATTCCTTCAGTCCTTCCGGAAGCTTAATACCGCAGACATGTCCGTCCTTCTGATAGCTTGCCCATCCGCTTCCCGTAATATAACCTCTTACTATGCATTCTATCGGAAGCATGTTAAGCTTCTTTACCATCATGCTGTTTCCGGTAAATTCCGGCTTGCGGAAGAATTCCGGCATATCATTTACATCAACCGAGATCATATGATTGGGAAGGATATCCTCAGTCATATCGAACCAGAATTTTGACATCTGCGTAAGCACCGTTCCCTTTTTGGTGACCGTATTGTTAAGTATCACATCAAAGCAGCTTATCCTGTCTGTCGCAACCAGGATAAGACTGTCGCCCACATCGTATATCTCTCTTACCTTGCCTTCTTTTACCGGTCTGTATTCTTTACTCATCTTTTTCTCCCTGATACTTTTATTTTATTGTGCACATCTGTACTTAAGATTCTCCCAGCGTCTGTCCACTTCATTCTGGAACTGCACTAAAAGATCCTCATTTCCTTTTTTGAACAGATGCTTAAACCTTCCCTGTTCTCTTAAGAAGTCCTCGATCGGAAGCTTCTTCTTGGGCTCGTAGTTTAATATCCACTTGCCATTGTCCACTTCAAACAGCGGCCAGTAGCATGTCTCCACCGCCAGCGAGCATATCTTCATCACCTCTGATGTCTCGTAACGCCATCCTCTCGGACAAGGAGCCATAATGTTAAGAAAGGCCGCACCCTTTGTATATATGGCTTTTTCGGACTTCTCATACATGTCCTTGAAGTTCTGTGTCAGCGTTGTCTGTGCAACATAAGGGATATTGTGCTCCGCTATTATCGCAGCAAGATCCTTGCGTCCCTGAAGCTTTCCGTTGCTCTGAGTCCCGACCGGTGTAGTGGTCGTGTCTGCATACATCGGAGTTGCCGATGAACGCTGTATGCCTGTATTCATATATGCACCGTTATCATAGCACACATATACCATGTCATGTCCGCGTTCCATTGCTCCCGAAAGGGACTGGAAACCGATGTCATATGTTCCGCCGTCACCTCCGAAGGTTATGAACTTGAAATTATCATTTTCACCAAGACGTCCCTTTTTCTTAAGAGCCTTGTAAGCCGTTTCCACTCCGGACAGTGTTGCTCCGGCATTCTCAAAAGCATTATGGATATATGAATCCTCCCATGCCGTATAGGGATACATATAACTTGACACTTCCAGACATCCCGTCGCATTTCCTATGACTGCATGATCACCCTCATGCAGAGCGCGCAGCACGCCTCTTACCGCTATCGTCGCGCCACAACCTGCGCACATCCTGTGCCCTGCAGCCAGACGCTCGGGCTTGTTCATTACTTCCTTAAGATTATATCCCATTCCGATCCTACTTTCTGAGTCCTATATACTGATACTGCTCTATCTCCGTTCCGTTCTTTACATGATCTTCCATCTCATCAAATATCTCATATACATGATCGACGGTAAAATCACGCCCTGCAAGTCCGTACATGTAGCTTACGGCTTCGATATCAACCTTATACTTAAACAGCGCCGCACATACCTCCATGCTTAAAGGTCCGCCGTTACCGTTGTAGTTCTCGCAGCGGTCCATGATCGCAACGCACTTACAGTTCCTTAAGGCTTCCGCGATCTCTTCTGCAGGGAACGGTCTGAACACCCTAAGCTTAAGTATACCGACCTTCATTCCTTTTTCCCTGAGATCATCACAGGCCTGCTTCGCAGTTCCCGCCGCAGATCCCATGATCAGCATTACATATTCGGCATCTTCCGTCCTGTACGCCTCAAACAGTCCGTATTTCCTGCCTGAGATCCTTCCGAAAGCTTCACCGACCTTTTTTATCACTTCCTTGCTGTTCTCCATCGCAACCTTCTGGTTGTACTTGGCTTCCATCGCATAGGCGGATATGGAATACGGTCCCACAGCCACAGGCCTGCCGGGATTTAACAGGAATTCCTCCGGTTCATATGTTCCCGCAAAATCCTTCACCGTATCGTCATCCAAAAGTTCTATATTCTGGACCGCATGCGAGGTTATGAATCCATCCTGGCATACCATTACCGGAAGATGTACATCCTTATTCTCGGCTATGGGATACGCCTGAATGAAATTATCATATGCCTCCTGATTGGTCTCGGCGTATATCTGTATCCATCCCGTATCCCTGGCACCCATACTGTCCGAGTGATCGCAGTTAATGTTTATAGGGCCTGACAGCGTTCTGTTTACAAGAGCCAGAACACAGGGCATACGATTGGATGCCGCAAGAAGAAGTTCCTCCCACATAAGCGCCAGTCCACAGGAAGATGTGGCGGTAAGGCTCCTTGCGCCTGCTGCCTCTGCTCCTATTGTCGCACTCATGGAAGAATGCTCCGACTCGACAGGGATAAACTCCGTATCCATCTGACCGTTGGCAATATATGTGGAAACCATCTGCGGTATCTCTGTTGAAGGTGTTATCGGAAACGCCGGCATAACATCAGGGTTTACCTGCCTGATAGCATAAGCTACCGCTTCATTGCCCGACATTCTGTCTTTCTTAGGCATACTACAGTCCCTCCCTCATCTCTATAGCACCGAAGGGGCATGCCTTGGCACATATGCCGCAGCCCTTACAGTGATCGTAATCAAAATCAGCTCTCCTGCTGTTCTTAACAGGTATGCTTCCGTCCGGGCATACCGGTGCACACAGGAGACACTGCTTGCATTTGTCTTCTATAAAAACAGGTGTGGAAGTTCTCCACTCTCCCGTATTGAATTCTTTGGAAGTACCTCCCGCAAACATCATAAGGCCTTCTGTAAGGCCATGGTACGGGGTCTGTTCGTTTATCTTCTTAACATCGGTCCTCATTGGTATACCTCTTATACTTATATATCTATGCTGTCTTCTGAAGCTGATCCTCCAGAGCTTCAAAGGTCATCGTAAGTGCCCTCATATTACCTTCTATCACTTCCGGTTTCTTTGCAAATTTGTGCTCATACGAAGAACGCATCTCACGTATGAAAGCAGCCTTGTCCATGACCGCACTGACCGCTACCGCAGCTGCAAGCATAGGTGAATTGGGAAAATTCTTACCAAGAGTCTCAACCGATATCTTCCTTGCATCAACCGTATAGACGCGACCTTTATATCCGTTAAGCAGCGGAAGCACATCCTCCCTGCTGTCCGGTGTATTTATTATTATCGCTCCGTCTTCCTTAAGTCCTGCCGTCACATCAACCGAGCGAAGCAGAGTCTCATCCACTACCACTACAAGATCCGGTGTGTAAATGTTCGAGTGTACCCTTATCTCCTCGCTGCTTATCCTGTTATATGCCGTTATCGGTGCACCCATTCGTTCCGGACCGTATTCCGGAAAGCCCTGCACATAGGCTCCTGTTTTAAAGGCTACGTCCGCAAGCAGTAAAGCCGCTGTCTTGGCTCCCTGACCGCCCCTGCCGTGCCATCTTATCTCAAGACTCATTTTTCTCTCCTAACCATGCCATAAAATGCAATATTTAAAATATCCGCATTGAACTATTATATATTTACCTTGAACTTATGTAAAGAACAAAATCTGCTTCATTTATTTGCTATGCGTGGATTTTTATAGTATAATGAATCGAAAAGAGATTATATGATTTCATATAAAATATAAGGAGGGTTTCAACTATGATCATTTCACAGATGTATAATGGCATTGCTACCGGTAATGTTGAAGAAGGGGCCAAGATCTTTACCGATAAGTTCGGCTACAAAATCAAACACAGGCTGACAGTTCCCGGTTGCAAGATCTATATCATGGAGAACGAATATAACGAATTCGATCTCATTGAAGGCGAGGCTTTTATACCCGGCAAGGCTGTTTTCAGAGTTTCCGTAAGAGATTTCGATGACTCCGTTCAGGATGCGCTTAACAACGGACTTAAGCAGGTAGGCGATGTAGTGGATGATGAGAAGATAAAGTATGCTATCTTCACAAATAATGACGGTACGATGTTTATAGTATCACATCACAAGAAAGTAAATATCTACGTATAGAATTTCATTCCCATATCGAAAACACCCCGCTGCATGCCATATCATACCGACGGCGGGGTGTTTTCATTTTATATCTTTCTGCATATATTTTTGCACATTATCGTAAGTTATGATACTGTACGGCCTGAAAACATACTTATCAAAAGTAAGCTCCACCGATTCCGGGAACGGTTCTCCTTTTGCAAGAGCATATGCCATTTCCATTATCATCTGTGCCTGACCGTTGGAATCATTATATACACTGCCGTCCAGTTTCATAGTCCTTATAGCCTCCAGGGCATCTGCCGTTCCGTTTATGCCCACAACAAAAGGATCCAGAGGATAATCTTTTTCAGCTATGGCATCAAGTGCTCCCAGTGCCATATCATCATTGTTTGCAATGACCATTTCAATCTGGAAGGGATATCTGTCTATCAGTTCACGCATCTTCGTCCTGCCCTGATCCCTCTCCCAGTTGGCATATTCATCACCTAACTTTTCCAGCGAGAATCCGGCCTTTATCAGTTCATTTGTACAGACGCTCGTACGCACCAGGGTGTCCTGATGTCCTGCCTCCCCCTCTATCATGACATACTGTATGGTGCCGTTTCCGTTGGCATCGATCTCTGCGAACTTATCCTTATCGCTTAACGCGTCGATTATTATCCTTGCCTGGAGTTCTCCCGACTGGCGTGCCGGAGCACCTACATAGTATATCTTATCCCATCTTGACAGATCCTTCTCGACCGGCTCACGGTTAAAGAAGATGATCGGCGTATCACTTGACATCGCCATGTCTATTATCACCGTAGCATCCGTTCTGTCCACAAGATTAACACAGAGCACATCATAATCTGCCGTTATGAACTTCTTTGCCTGTTCGTTCTGGGCAAGCTGGCTCTTTCCGGCACCCACAACATCAATGGTTATCCTAACACCTGTCTCCTTCTCCTTTTGCCTGCACCACTTGGTCATATATCTGGTCATGCCTTCCACCAAAGTGTCATACTCATCATAGGTGAGCACGGCTATCTTAATACCCTTCTGCGCCGCCGGCTTCCTGTAGCAGCCTGTCAGCATACAGGCAGTTAATGTAAGGATGAGTACATATTTAATTGGCAAACGGGAACAAAAGCGTCTGATTGTCCTCATCATACATATTCTCCTTCCTTACAAGCCTGTATTCGATCCCCTTATCCCTGTACTTCTTCCATGCTTCCGATCTGTCAAGTGCATACATTGCCGCAAGATATCCCATTGCATATTCATCGGGATATCCCAATACCTTTATCTCCTTACTGTACAGGTTGTAAACCGCCTTGTCCGAGGTTGATATACAGTAGATCCGGCTGCTTGCATTAAGATTGTTAAGCGCATCCAACAGTGCATCCGTAGTCGGATTATCGAAGGTCACTATAACATCTGTTGCTTCGGATACAAGAGCCCTCTGGATGAACATCCTTGTACCCGCATTCTTCTCATGATCATTTCTGCTCCAGTTTATTATCTTGCCCACGCTGCCGTCTATAGCATCCCTCAGTCCCTGCTCTCTTAACGACACACTGTCCCTCTGCAGGTTTTCGGATATGACCGCTACGGTAACTATATCACTTTCGTTTTCAACAATAGACTGTCCCAGTTCATATCCCATCCTGTAATCGTCCGGAGCGGCACAGTATAAATTTTCAAACGGCACCGAAATATCCCCCGCATTCTCAACGAAAGAAACGGGTATCTTCAGTTTCTTTCCTCTCAGGTGTTCCTTTATAGCCACACTGTCACAAGCCGCTATTATAAGGGCATCCGCGCCGTCCTCGATCTCCCTGTCTATTATGTCCTTCTGCTCCTGAATATCATTTTCGGTCATCATGGTTATGAGCGACAGATCGGCATTCTTCTCAGAGCACACAAGACCCGCACCCTGACGCATATTCTCCCATCTGACGGAATCATCACCGTAAACTATCATCGATACATGCTTTCTTTCCTTGTCTTCATGCGGAGCAAAATCGCTCTGTAATACTACAAAAACAAGAAGGAACAGCAACAGTATCATAGCGATAAGAAGACTTTTGTTATCTTTCAGCCGTTTCATTTGTCACCTTCCTCCTTTCCGTAGTCTGCCAGGAGTATCTTCGGAAGGTGAATCGTCACCGTGGTACCCTCATCCAGTTCACTGTCTATAATAAGACCGTAATCACCCTTAAAATATATCTGTATCCTCTGATTAACGTTCCACAGGCCTATACCGGATCCCTTGCCTCTGCTCCTTGCCTTATCCGTAAGGAGGGTCGCAAGCGTTTCCTCGGGAATCCCCATGCCGTTATCGGAAACCGATATATAGATATCCCCGTCCTTCTCATAGCCCTTGACCTTTATCTCTCCTTCTCCGTCCATATGCTCGACACCGTAATAGATCGCATTTTCAAGAAGAGGCTGGACGATGAGCTTGATTGTCGCACAGTCCTCAATATCAGGATCTATATCGATCTGTGCGGTGAACTTATTCTTATATCTGACTTTCTGTATGTTGAGATAATTCCTCGCATGTACGATCTCATCATGTATGGATATGATGTTGTTTCCCTTACTTAACGATATGCGGAACAGCTGTGCCAGAGCCGTCACCATGGATATGGCTTCCTTATACCGTTCTCCCTCAATCATCCATACGACCGAATCCAGCGTATTATAAAGGAAATGCGGATTTATCTGGCTCTGCAGGGCATCAAGTTCGCTCTTTCTCTTGGCCTTCTGCTCCTTGACCATGTCATCGGTAAGCTTCTTCATACGGCGTACCATTGACTTTATCGTTCTTCCCAGATGTCTTATCTCATGAGAACCGCCTATGAAGATATCATCCTCGTTCATGGCATCTTCATTTACGACGCCTTCCTCAAGATATGCTATCGACTCCTCAAGCTTTCTTATCGGATCAGTGACAACATATGAAATGATATAGTTTCCGAACACTATGAGAATAAGGATGATAATGGCGACCATGAGCAGGTAATTACGCATCTGCCCCATGTCAACCGCGAGTTCACTTGTAGGCGTAACGCTTATTATCTTCCAGCCGGTATAACCCACTGTCTTGACGACCACATCGCGCTCCTGCCCGTCGAATATTTCGGAAAACGCCCCGTCTGCGTGCTCGGCATGAACACGGTTATTCTCCCTAAGGAGCCCCGCAAATATTGCCTTACGCATCGGATGATATATTATCTCACCCTCCGAATCGCACAGATATACAAATCCCACGCCTCCGTCATTAACCCTCTCAAACATCTGCTCGATACCGCTGTAATTCATATCAACAAGAAGTACGCCGTTGCGAACATTTCCGAAATTTGTCAGCTCGACGCATCTTGAGAGTGATACCACCCAGAAATATCTGTAATTACTGTTTTCAAAAATATTCTGTACATGGGGTGTCGAGAAGTGGATGTTCTCTATCTCATCAAATGCGCTCTGGAACCATTTTTCCTTCTTAAGATCAACTCCCGGCTTCCTCGCGGATACCGGTGAGGCTGCTATTATCGCACCATCCTGTGTGGCGCAGACTATACTTGTAAGGTTATCCTTATTTGCCTCATACAGGAGGTTCATTTCCTTGTTGATGTTCTCATTGGTGAGGTCCGTATTCTTGATGACACTGTAACACATGGTATCTGAAATACCCATCATGTTCCTTATATATGAATTAAGGTTCAGGCTGACCTGATCCACTATCTGTTCATTCTTGTTGATGGTATTTGAACGTATCGTGTTGATCGAATGGGTATAGAAAGCAATAGCCATGGCGGCAATGCTTGTGATCGAGATCGCCGTAAATGACAGTGATATCATCCACTGAAGACTTCTGGTCTTATATGCTTCTTTGATCCGGTTTACCGGTCGTGCAAGGAATTCCCTCAAATCCGTGCTCCACAAAATATTTACTGCCTGTATTTTGAAGGCGATATGCCAAAATGTCTCTTAAATACATAACTGAAATAGTTGGGTTCTTCGTACCCCACCATCCCCGCTATTATGTAGCTCTTCTCGTCGGTCGTATCAAGAAGCCTCTGAGCTTCATTCATCCTGACATTCGTAAGATATGTAACAAAGCTCATGCCTGTCTCCTTCTTAAATACAGCCGAAAAATAAGATGCCCCGACACCCAGATGCATGCACAGATCATCTACCGACAGCTTGCTGTCTCCGTAATGATCCTGGATATACTGCCTGGCATCCTCCGCGAGCTTCTTGGTCGTATCCATCCTGCCGCTGCTTATCTTCTCACGAAGTATCCCTGTTATCTTGATCAGCCTGTCGGCAAACTCATCCATAGACGAAAAGCCTTCAAGCTCTTCATAGGTGTTGATGTTCGCAAGTTCGGTCCCGCCTATATTTATGCCGTGTCCCCTGGAGAGCCTCAGCAGTTCGACCATGAATTCCGCATAGAAGATCTGAAGCTGGCTTAAGCTCACCTCGGATCTTTTCAGCTTTTCTATGAAATCACGTATCTCTTTTTCAAGACTGGCTTCCGTCCCTGTTTTGACCTGTCTCATTATATGTCTTATCTGCTTCTCGCTCACATAATCCTCAACCGAAGAAGACGGATCGACATCACTTATGCAGATAGCCTGGTTCTCACCCACGAAGATCCTGTGGTGGAAGGCATCCTTAGCTTCAAGGAACGAGGTATGTATACTCTCGGCATTTCCGTATATCCTGCCGATACCGGCCGATACATTCGCATCCAGGGATTTATGAGCGATCTTACAGATCTTATCCATTTCCTCTATGAAAATATTGTACTGCTGTGTACTCTTAAGTCTTGCAAGCACACACACGGTATCAAGATAAACAAATGCTTCGACCGCCAATACACCCTTAAACCTTTCGGCAACTATCTGCTTAAGAGATACTGCCATAAGGTTTTTATTTAACTTCTCCCTGTCATCTCCCAAAGGCGTTATCCTGAACGCGCCGCAGCAATAGAAGGCCGATTCTATACGGAAACCGTAATCGTTCTGATATCTCTCAAGATCGAATTGCAGTTCCCTTCCTTCAAGAAGACCTATTATGAGCTGCTCTTTCATCATCGGCCGGCTCTCTTCATAGTATTTTGAGAGCAGTTCAACGTTCCTGCGCTGCTTTAATTTTTCGTCAAGTCTGCCCTTTATGCGCAGAAATATCTCTTTAAGTTCTTCAGCGTCAACCGGCTTTAATATATATTCCTCCGCTTCTAAGCGGATCGCTTCCTTGGCGTATTCGAAGTCATCATAACCCGAGAAGATAACGCTCCTCAGATCAGGGATCATCTCCTTTAACTTTCTTATCATCGTAAGTCCGTCCATGAACGGCATCTGAATGTCTGTCATTACGACATCCGGCTCGCAGTTCTCGGCAAGTTCCAGAGCATCCTCTCCGTTTTCCGCGGTACCTACGACCGTAAAACCAATTTCTTCCCAGTTTATCCTTCTGCGTATAGCTTCCCTTACTTCTTCCTCGTCATCGACGAGGATAACCTTATATAAGTCCATTTATGTCCCTTTCGTTTTTCCCTGTTCTGAATAGTTTAACATCCATACGCCCGGAAAACAAGAAGGCTGCATTAAAGCAGCCTTCCTTAAATACATGGTTATGATCAAACAGTATCAGTTCTTTTTACGCTTTGATAGTACGTCAAGTGTAACCGCTCCCAAAAGAACCGCACCCTTTACGATCTTCTGTATATCCGTCGACCATCCGAACAGAGACATACCGTTGTTAAGTATTCCCATTATGAACGCTCCGACTACCGCACCGACGATAGTTCCTGCACCGCCGGCAACCGCAGCACCACCTATATAACATGATGCTATGGCATCCATCTCGAATCCGTCACCGGCCTTGGGTGTTGCCGATCCGTTTCTTGCCGAAAGCACGATACCGGCTATGGCTGACAGAAGCCCCATGTTAACGTATACCCAGAAGAAAACCTTGTTCGTGTCAATACCCGAGAGGTTTGCGGCCTTCCTGTTTCCTCCGAGTGCATATATCTGACGTCCCGCAACAGTCTTACTCGTTATGAATCCGTATATCGCTATAAGGATAACCATGATGAGCAGAACAAAAGGCAGTCCGTTATATCTTGCGAGCTTATAGAAGAAGAACCAGATTATGAACAGCATGATGCCAAGCTTAAGTGCTATCTGCCATGTCGGATTGACCGCAAAATTGTATTTTTTCTTGGTGGCATTGGATCTGATCTCGGAATATATCAGCAGAACTGATGCTATGATCGCAACTACTATACTTACAAGATCGAGTGTACCGTCACCGAACGGTATCTTGACAACCGGAAGGAAACCTGCTCCGATGAAGTTATATGACTGATCGAAGGGTCCCTTTGTCTGTGCCTGCAGGAGCGTATATGTAAGACCGCGTCCCATAAGCATTGTTGCAAGGGTTGTTACAAAAGGCGGGATGCCGAGATATGCGATGAAAAATCCGGCAAAAACACCTGTAAGAAGTCCAACCAATAAAGCAGCGATTATTGCGACCCACATGTTCATCTTAAGATCCATCATGATGATACCGGCAAAGGATCCGCACACCGCAACGACGGATCCTACACCCAGATCGATGTTACCGGTAAGTACGCACAGCAGCATACCGATCGCCAGGATAACAACGTATCCGTTCTGCATGATAAGATTGTTGATATTCATGGGTGTAAGATTAGCGCCCTTTGTAAGCAGAGCAAACACCAGGTAAATAGCTATAAGGGCAAAAAACATTCCGTACTGTTTCATGTCCATTTTGACATATTTGTTATTTTTAGTTTCCATTTCCATCTCCCTTTCTGTTATGTGCCATGATACACTGCATGATCTTTTCCTGCGTTACTTCCGCCGAACTCAGTTCTCCCGCTATCGTACCCTCATTTATGACGTATACCCTGTCGCAGGTACCTATGATCTCGGGAAGCTCGGAGGATATGACTATGACTGCCTTTCCTGCCTTGGCCAGCTCGTTTATTACACAGTAGATCTCGTATTTGGCGCCCACATCGATACCTCTTGTAGGCTCATCCATTATAAGAACATCCGGTTGCGTCATCATCCATTTGGCAACCACGACCTTCTGCTGGTTACCGCCGGAAAGAGATCCGACCACCTGATTGATGGAATTAGTCTTTACCTTGACACGCTGCCTGTAATCCTGTGCCGCAACTATCTCATCATTGTTGTTTATAACACCGTGTTTGGAAAAGAAGAAAGGTCTCGCGGCTATGGTCATGTTTTCCTTGACATCGCCTATAAGATTAAGTCCGTATGTCTTCCTGTCCTCCGAAATATAGGCAAGTTTGTTCTTAACCGCATCCCTTACCGTACGTAAGTGCACTTCCTTTCCGTTTATAAGAACCGTTCCGGATATCTTCTGTCCGTAACTCCTTCCGAAGACACTCATCGCGAATTCCGTCCTGCCCGCACCCATAAGGCCCGCAAGACCGACTACTTCTCCCGCCCTGACCTTAATGTTTATATCCTTAATTATCTGCCTGTGTTCATCGTCGGGATGAAAAACATTCCAGTTCTTTACTTCAAATATTACATTTCCAAGCCTGATGTCTTCACGTTTCGGATAACGGTTTGTCATCTCACGTCCGACCATCGCCTTGATTACCCTGTCTTCCGAATAATCATCAACTCCCTTTATGAGTGTCTCGATCGTCTTACCGTCTCTTATTACGGTAACAGAATCCGAAACGTATTCTATCTCATTAAGCTTATGTGAGATTATGATACAGGTTATCCCATGCTCCTTAAGCTGGAGCATTATATCTAAAAGCTTCCGGCTCTCTTCATCGTTCAATGCCGCCGTAGGTTCATCCAGAATAAGGAGTTCAACCTTCTTGGCCATTGCCTTGGCGATCTCGATGAGCTGCTGCTTGCCCACGCCGAGGGAATTGACAGGAACATCAACGTCCTCATTTTCAAGTCCAACCTTGGCAAGCATCTCCTGAGCCTTACGCCTTGTTTCCGTCCAATCAATAACGCCCTTCATGCTGGTACGTTCATTTCCGATAAATACATTCTCGGCAACGGACAGCAGCGGACTGAGTGCCAGTTCCTGATGTATTATAACTATGCCCTTTGCTTCCGAATCCCTTAGATTGTGAAATTTGCAATGCTCACCCTTATAAAGGATGTCACCTTCATATGTTCCGTAAGGATACACACCGGATAAGACATTCATCAGTGTAGACTTTCCGGCTCCGTTCTCACCGCAGATGGCGTGGATCTCGCCCTTCTTTACCTTGAGATTAACATCATCAAGAGCCTTTACTCCGGAGAATTCCTTCGTAATCTGATTCATTTCCAAGATGTAATCCGACATTTACTCTTCTCCTTGTCTTAAATGTTTCAAAACGGGCGGCAGCTGACTGCCGCCGCCCTGTTCTGTTTATTAACACATTGGTATCTTAATTATTCGGCAAGCTGCTCTTCTGTATAGTAGCCGCCGCCTATGATAACTTCCTTGTAGTTATCCTTGTCAACCGCAACGGGCTCGCAAAGATATGAAGGAACTACGATCTTGCCGTTGTTGTACTGCTCGGTATCGTTGATCTCGGGCTTAGCACCTTCAAGAACTGCCTGTACCATGGTAACGCACTTGCTTGCAAGAAGTCTTGTATCCTTGTAGATAGACATTGTCTGCTTACCTGAGATGATGTGCTTGGTAGCCATAAGCTCTGCATCCTGTCCTGTGATAAGAGGCCAGTTTGCATCTGTATAACCTGCACCCTCAAGAGCTGACATACAGCCGTATGAAAGTCCGTCGTATGCGCATGCACAGATGTCAAGGTCTTCGTCTGCATAATATCTTGTAAGGATATCCTCACATCTCTTCATTGCTGTCTGCTGATCCCATCTTAATGTGTTGTTGTCTTCGAATGAGATCTGACCTGACTTACATACGAGTGATCCGTCGTCAAGTAAAGGCTGGATCTGCTCCATAAGTCCTGCATAAAGCATATGAGCGTTGTTATCATCAGGTGAACCCATGAACAGCTCGATGGTCTTGGGATCATCCTTTGTTGCTCCGCAATGCTGAACGATGTATTCACCGATCTTGGTTCCTACACCCTTATTATCAAATGTTGCATAATATGAAACAGCATCTGTGTTCATAAGAAGACGGTCGTAAGCGATAACCGGGATGCCTGCATCCTTAGCCTGCTGCTCAACGTTTACAAGAGCGTCTGAGTCGATAGCCGCGATAACAAGGCAGTTAGCGCCTGCTGTGATCATGTTCTCGATCTGTGAAACCTGAGCCTGAACATCATCCTCAGCGTACTGAAGATCTACGGTATATCCGAGTTCCTCAAGCTGTGCCTTCATGTTTGCACCGTCATGCATCCATCTCTCTGATGACTGGGTAGGCATTGCAACCGCTACCTTCTTGCCGCTGCCTGATGCTGCTGCGCCTGCATCCGATCCGGATCCTGCATCTGCTGCCGGAGCTGCGGGTGCTGCACCGCCACATGCTGTGAGTGCTAACATTGCTGTTGCCATAATAGCTGCTAAAACTTTCTTCTTCATATTTATCCTCCTTATGATTTCGAATTCCCTCTGCGGGATTTCCCAATGGATGAATCCACTTTATTACAATCATCTTTCGGATAAAATAGAAAATCCTGCATAGAATATATAAAAATATCCATGCAGGATTTTGTATGTAGGATTTTGATGATATCCGAAGTATTTTGAGCCTGTTCTGAATTTCCATCACTCAGAATAGATATCAAATAAAGACAGCTGGTTTGATTCCGGCAGCCTGTCGAGTATCTTAAGTTCGGTCAGCTTTTCGACTACGGTCGAAGAAACCCTTGTCCTTTCGCGGAAATCATCCTTTGAAATAAACGGACCGTCCTTGCATGCATCCACTATCGCATCCGCTGCCTTATCACCCAGGCCTTCGATGCTGCCAAGATGTGGCATGATCTTCCCGTCTATCACCTGACATTTATGCGCCTTTGCCCTGAACATATCTATCGGCATGAATTCATATCCGCGCGCATACATCTCCTGTACGAGACGCATGTCGCGAAGTTCATCCTGCTCCTTCTTGCTGAGGCTGTCCTCCCTCTTTTTGTAATCCGCAAGATATCCTTCAAGGACCTCTCTTCCCAGGCACATCTTTTCATATGAAAATCCCGATGCCCTTATACTGAAGAACGCCGCGTAATATGCCAGAGGATAATTAACCTTATAATATGCTATGCGCCATGCCATCATAACATATGCCGCGGCATGAGCCTTGGGGAACATGTACTTTATCTTCTCGCACGACCATATATACCAGTCGGGAACATCATGTTTTATCATGTCATCCTTCCATGCGTCCCACTTGTCGCATTTTCCGCCCGCTATCTTACCCTTTCTCACATTCTCCATTATCTTGAAAGATTCTTCGGGCTCGAGTCCCATTCCTATCAGATAGGTCATTATATCATCACGGGTACAGATACATGTGGATATCGTAGCCTTACCCTCTTCTATGAGTGTCTGCGCATTACCGAGCCATACATCCGTTCCGTGTGAAAGCCCGGATATCCTTACAAGATCAGAGAACGCCTGAGGTTTTGCATCTATTACCATCTGCATGGCAAAATCGGTCCCGAACTCCGGTATCCCAAGAGTACCCAACTGTGTACCTCCGATATCGGCAGGTTCTATCTTCAGAGCACTCGTGTTCTGGAACAGGGACATAACATCCTTATCATCCAGCGGTACCTTCTGCGGATCCGTATCGGTAAGATCCTGGAGCATCCTTATCATCGTAGGATCATCGTGTCCCAGTATATCGAGCTTTAACAGGTTATGATCGATCGAATGATAATCAAAGTGAGTAGTGACTATATCCGTGTTCATATCATTTGCGGGATGCTGTATCGGAGTGAACGAATATATCTCATCTCCGACCGGCAGAACGATTATACCGCCGGGATGCTGACCCGTGGTCCTGTGGATACCCGTGCAGCCCATGGTTATCCTGTTTATCTCGCAGGAACGCTTCCTTATACCACGTTCCTCATAATAATTCTTAACATATCCGTATGCCGTCTTATCTGCAAGCGTGCCTATGGTCCCTGCCCTGAAGGTCTGCCCGTCACCAAAGATGACCTCGGTATATTTATGTGCCTTCGACTGGTATTCACCCGAGAAATTAAGGTCTATATCCGGCTCCTTATCTCCCTTGAAACCAAGGAAGGTCTCAAACGGGATGTCAAATCCCTCCTTGTTTAAAGGCTCATTGCAGTTAGGGCACAGCTTATCGGGCATATCACAGCCCGCACGTCCGGCATAAGCCTTAACCTCATCCGAATCAAAATCGACATAATGGCATTTCGGACACAGATAATGAGGCGGAAGCGGATTCACTTCGGTTATTCCGGCCATCGTCGCTACGAACGATGAACCTACGGAACCCCTTGAGCCAACCAGATAACCGTCCTCCATGGATTTCCACACAAGCTTCTGCGCTATTATGTACATGACCGCAAAACCGTTGCTGATTATAGAATTAAGTTCCCGTTCGAGCCTCGCAGATACCTGCTCGGGGAGATCATCCCCGTACATCTCATGAGCCTTGCTGTAACAGATGTCGCGCAGTATCTGATCCGAATTCTCTATCACGGGGGGACACTTGTCGGGACGTACCGGCTCGATGTCATCGACCATGTCCGCTATAAGTCCCGTATTCGTCACAACGATCTCATATGCCTTGTCATAAGGAAGATAATCAAATTCCTTAAGCATCTCCTCCGTGGTCCGCAGATACAGCGGCGCCTGATCATCGGCGTCCTTAAAGCCCTTGCCTGCCATGATTATCCGTCTGTATACCTCATCCTCGGGATCAAGGAAATGAACATCACAGGTAGCGACAACGGGCTTACCCAGTTTCTCGCCCAGTGCGATTATCTTCTTATTGATGTTTATAAGATCCTCCCATGAATTGACATTCTCATGGTGCGGATCTTCTATCATATACTCATTGTTCCCAAGCGGCTGTATCTCAAGATAATCATAAAAGCTTGCGATATCCGATATCTCGGCCTCACTCTTCTCATCGACTATCGCGCGGTACAGTTCACCCGCTTCACAGGCCGAACCTATGATAAGTCCCTCTCTGTACTGTTCGAGAAGACTCTTTGGTATCCTCTGGTTCCTGTGGAAATACTTAAGGTGTGACAAGGACACGAGCCTGTACAGATTGATCCTTCCTATCTCATTCTTTGCAAGGATGATGACATGATAGGACATTGATTTTTTAATTATATCAACGGAATTCCTGCCGAATTCCCAGAGCGCATCAAGATCGTTAATCCCCTGTTCCTTAAGCCTCATATTGAGCTTTATGAAGATCTCGGCTGTACATTCGGCATCATCCACTGCCCTGTGATGATGCTCAAGGGATACATTCAATGCCTTTGCAACATTATCGAGCTTGAACTTTCCAAGTTCCGGAAGCAACGCCCTGGCCATAGCGACCGTATCAAGGAACGTGAAGTCCGTTTCTATGGCAAGGTCCTTAGCCTTTTGTTTTATAAAACTCACGTCAAACTTTGCATTGTGCGCAACAAGCGCACATCCTTCACAGAACTCAAGGAACTTCGGCAGGACCTCTGTTATGAACGGAGCATCCTCAACCATCTGATCCGTTATGGATGTAAGCTGTGTTATCCGGAAAGGTATCGGCTCTTTGGGATTGACAAAGGTTGAAAACCTCTCGGTTATCGCACCATTTATCACCTTCACCGCACCTATCTCGATTATGCTGTTTCTCTCCGGATTAAATCCGGTAGTCTCAATATCAAAAACTACATATTTATCATCAAGGGACTGTCCGTGTCCGTTAACTACGATCCCCATGGAATCGTCGACCAGATACCCCTCAACTCCGTAAATAAGCTTAAAGTCGGGATATTTCTTCCTTATGCCCGGAAGAGCATGAAAAGCATCGGTAAATGCCTGCACCACACCGTGATCCGTGATCGCAAGTGCCTTATGGCCCCACTCTGCAGCCCGCTTCATCAAGGCACCGACATCACTGACACCGTCCATATCACTCATCTTGGTATGACAGTGAAGTTCGACGCGCTTTTCCTCTGCGGTATCCATCCTTACCGTTCCCGTCTTCTCTTCCGCCTTCTTAATACCGCTCACATATCCGAGCGACAGTTCACCATCGAACTTATCTATGGAAGCGACTGCCTTTATATATATGCAGCACCCCTCCGCAAGATATGCAAACAGTCTCTCCTTCTGCTCGAGCCTCGGAAACATCTTGACCGTTATCGTATCCGTCTGATCCGTGATGTCGAATATGACCATGAGCTTTCCTGTCTTGGTCTCCCTTGTCTCAAGGCGGATCACCTTACCATAAACAGTAACTTCTCCGGTCATTCCTTCCAGATCGGCAATGCTTAACACCGCATCATCAAAATCCCTTCCGAATATTACATCCGGATTGTCGGATTCCTTGCGGTATCTTCTGCCTCCTGCATTTCTTCCCCTTACGTTTGAGCCGCTTCCTTCCGATGCGGCATTCTTCTCCTTATCATCGGAAGCAGCTGCAGCTGATCCTGCTGCGGCATCAGGTACGTCTCCCTCTTTTGCCGGCATATATCCGTCTTCCGAAATTTCATTAACGGCCGGTGACTCAGCTTCGGGGATAATACCGCCCGAAGTGATCCTTAAGATCTCTTCACTCATCCTTCGCTGCGCCGCAACTACAGCCCTGCTCTTCTCATGTTCCTTATATTCAACGAAAACAGATGCGTCTATCCCGCATCTTTCACCCAATATCTTATCAAATATCCTTATGATATCTTCCGTATGCTCCCTGGCTACCACGGTATCGTCAAGAACAAGCTTAAGGACATTGTCCTCGGGGAATTCGAAATCGGCATGATACAGTGTCAGATAATCGAACTGATCGTAGTGCTTGAATTCCTCAAGTATACTGTCCCTGTATTCTTCGATCAGAGTACGCACATTATATCTGCCGGAGAGTTCGAAACTCTCCTGTATGGTCACCCTCAGCGCATCATTTGAGAACAGCTGCCTTGCTATCTCTCTTTCAAGCGCATAAATATGGTTCTTCTCTACCAGATGCGGTATCTTAAGATATATCCTCAGCCTGTCTCGCTTAACAGTACTCGATATCTTCAGGACCTCGGCATCCATAAATATCTGTTCGAGATCATTATTCAGTTGGAGTGTTGGAAATACTTCCCGAAAAACCTTGCTCATATCTTCTTATCTTCCTGTGAGCCTGATCTCAGGCCTTGCCCCAGTTATCCAGTTCCGCCTCAAGCGCACCGAGGAGATCTTCTTCCGGTATCTTTCTTATTATCTCACCCTTTTTTATAAGAAGTCCCTCTCCGTTACCGCCGCATATGCCTATATCGGCTTCCCTTGCTTCACCGGGTCCGTTCACGACGCATCCCATACACGCGACCTTTATGTCAAGATCATAACCGGCAACAAGCTTCTCCACTTCATTTGCCAGTGATATCAGGTCTATCCCGGTCCTTCCGCACGTGGGACATGATACCACTTCTATTCCGCCTTTCCTTAATCCCAATGTCTTAAGTATCCTGCGGGCTGATATGATCTCCTCCACCGGATCTCCGGTAAGCGATACCCTTATCGTGTCTCCTATGCCCATATTAAGGATGATGCCCAGTCCTACCGCCGACTTGATATTTCCGGATCTTACCGTTCCGGATTCAGTTATCCCCACATGCAGCGGGTAACGGCACTTTGGTGCCAACAATTCATGGGCCCTTACACACATCAAAACATCGGAAGACTTAATGCTTACCACTATGTTGTCATAATCGCACTCCTCTATCATCCTTACCTTGTCAAGTGCGCTTTCAACTATCCCTTCGGCAGTTACACCGCCATATTTTTCAATAAGCTGCTTCTCCAATGATCCCGAGTTTACTCCGACCCTTATAGGGACATTTCGTTCCTTGGCCGCCCTTACTACAGCCTCTACATTTTCACGGCCTCCTATATTGCCGGGATTTATTCTTATCTTATCTGCTCCGTTCCGTATTGCGGCAATGGCAAGAGAATGATCGAAATGGATGTCGGCTACTATAGGGATATGTATACGTTTCCTGATCTGCCCTATAGCCTCTGCCGCCCTAAGCGTCGGTACAGTCGAACGGATTATCTCACAACCTGCTTCCTCTAACCTAAGTATCTGACCGACCGTGGCATCTACATCCTCGGTCTTTGTATTTGTCATAGACTGGATCCTTACCGGATTGCCTCCTCCGATCTTAACTCCGCCTATATCAACGACTCTGGTATTGTCTCTGTAACTCATGGTACTTTCCTTCCGTTTTTCTTCTATCTATAGTATCATTTTTATGTTCAAATACAATACCTTGTGCTTTTATTGATACATATTACTTTTGCCGCACCTGTCCGTATGATGTTCCTTCAGTTTTTCAGAGTCTTATCCGCGGTTCTTACCGAATACAGATAATATACAATTACCGAACCCGCCAGAACAGCAACCGTCATTATTATGAGAAATATCCTGAGTCCCTTATTGCTTCCGCTCTTTGTATTTTTCTTAAGCGTACGGATGGTAGAGACTCCCTTTTCAACCGGAGCTGCATTTGCGCATTTTGCCTCAATGGTCTGTGTAAGTATATTATCTGCCATATCCGAAGCCTCGATCTCTATTGTATAATCACCATAATCCTGTATCTTAAGTTCAACATCCTTCTGCTTTTCCGAAGTGATCATCTCTTCGCCGTTGAGTCTGACCGATGTAAAAAAATCATCCTCATCATAAAGGCTCAATACCAGGATATCATCCTTGTTGACGCTCCCGTCATCTGCCATACCGTCGATCACAACTCTGGGCATTGTTCCGTCTACTATGAATTCCACTGATTTCTCGGCCTGATTTCCGGCATCATCCACTGCCGATACTTTCAGAATGTACCTGCCGTCTTCGCTTATCTCCTGACCTTCAACATAATTCATGCTGTTAATGTACGCCTTGTAATCCACTCCTCCGTCGTCCCGGATATATTCACCGAAATTATCGGGCAGTTTAAAGCTCTTAACATATTTTTTATTGAGGTTTTCAATATAATCGATCTCCGGCTTGGTCATATCAAGGGTAAACCTTACTGTCTTTACAGCACTGTTTCCTGCGGCATCTGTTACCCTTACCTCGAGTTCATATTCACCCTCTTCATCTATGGTGATCGAAAATTCCGATACTTCACTGTCCATTATCCATTCCGGCGACTGACACACATCTTTGCCGGATGCTTTACTCTTATTCCATAGTCTGCATGATATCAATGCCGTTTCATAATTGTTTTCCTTTATCCTGAAACTTATGGTGGGAGGAGTATTGGTGATAGTGGCATCCTTAAGGCTGGCGCCTCCGGAAATATCTATTACAGGTACTGTTTTATCGATAGTGAACGAAATTGCATCGTCCCGTGTATTACCCGCCTGATCCGTAACGGATACTGTGATATCGTATTCTCCGTCTGCTTTGAAATAATATGTATTCCTGCTGTAGCTTCCTTCTGTTCTGTACTCGGCAAGCCTTATATCTCCGGTTCCGTTCCGTGAACTTACCGTTCCGTTTACCTTCACCTTATATGTATCTGCGAAATTGTCATATGCACATATTGTGAGAGCCGCGTCTTCCCTTGTTATACCGCCTGCTGACACTCCCTCAAAATCGATCCCCGGAGCCGTTACGTCAACCCTGAACATGCATTTGACAGGCTGTGATTCGTTTCCGGCAGCATCGACCGCCCTGCATTCAACCGAATAATCACCATCCCTGTCTGCCGCAAACAATGGCCCTTCCTTAAGTTCAGCCAATGTCCCGGCGGAACTTCTGATGACTTCCTCGTTTCCTTCATACATTCTCTTTATTGTATATCCAACGCACACTGTATTAATATGTGCATCTTCCCCGGTTAAAAATACATCCGCGGATTTACAGTAGGTTCCTCCGTTCTCGGCTCCCGTAAGATCGATCACCGGCGCAGTTCTGTCAATCTTGACGGTCTTCTTCAGGGTATTTGTATTTCCGGCCGCATCGGTTGCTTCTATCAACAGCTCACTTCCGTTATCGTCAACCGTCTCCGCACTTATCACAAATTCCTTTTCAAATCCCGTAAGACTCGAGCCGCTCTGATATGTTTCTTCCGCTATCTGTGCTCCACCGCATGATATCGTGAGTGTCGCAGGCCTCGATCCCGTATCGTTTACCTTAACCCTGCACTTGATATTTCCGTTTACCCATGTGTCGAATTCACCCTCACTGTACAGGTCGATCGATGGCTGTACCGAATCGAGAAGCACATAATACTGTCTTGATACGGTTACATGTACAGGCTCTCCTTCTATCAGTTTCTCCGCTTTCTTCCTGTTCTTTTCGTACTCGGCTTTTTTAGCCTTTGCGGCCTTATTCTGAGAAACACTGTTCTGAGAAACCTGTTCCGGCATACTCTCTTCCGGTCTGAGCACATATTCCTCAAGTTTCCTGAACTTAACACAGTACAGACCGTCCGTTATCGCTCCGGGAATAAGCGTAAAAGCTCCGCCCGCGGTATCCTTCCATTCATCCTGTTCCGGACTCTTGCCGGAACCAAGCGAATACTGACATATGATCTTATAGTCTATCTGTGCATCCGCGCCTGCATTTTTCTCATTTTCAAAAAGCCTGTACTCAAACAGATCCGGATCCGTGCTCATATCCGCCTGATAATTCAGCTGCATACCGGTGCTAATTATCTCCGCGTCCGAAGGAGTGACTTTGACTCCGTCATTCCTTGAAATATCCACATCCAGAATCCTCTCCGACAGTACCGTTCCCCTTTCTGCCGCATATATGCCTGACTGTTCAAAGCATATTCCCAAAATTAATGTTCCGATCACTCCCACACTCAACTTTAAAAAAAACGATCTCATACTATATTGCTCCTTTGATTTTCACTGATCAATGACCTCCAATACTCTGCCTGTCTCAGCATGTTTTCGCAGCTCCTCAAGCCTGCATCTTATATCACCTGCCGCCTCGTTCTGTCCGGAATCCATCAACTTCACCGCCTGTTCACCGTAACTTATGGCCTTTTCACCATCTCCCGCATCTTCATACAGAATGCACAGGCGTCTTAAGTACTCCGCTTCATATCCCGATCCATCATCCGTATACAGACCTTCCCTGACCGCATACCTGAGATCATGCAGCCCATCTTCAAGAACTCCTATCTCATACTTTGGATCATATCCGTCAACATTTATGAGAGCATCATACAGATTGGCTATCATAAGGTAATTCTCATACCTTACACCATCATAACCGAGTCCCTTATTATACCTGGTAAAATCTTCGAGACATTTCAGATAATCATCCCTGTCCTCTTCAAATGACATCTGAAGCCTGCACAGCTGCATGTAATAAGCCGCTTCGGGATAAGTTTCGGCGTCCAGCATCTCAAAATACCTCAATGCTTCCCGGTAATTGCGCCTGACGAGGAAATAATTCTTTGCGACCTCATATGTAAACCGCAAACAGCTGTCATCATCAAGGCAGCCGGATTCTATGTAGCTGCAGATTATCCTTATCCCTTCCTCTGTATATTCTCCGTCAACGATATGTTCATTAGCTTCTGCGATCATCCTTACCGCAGCATTATCTATAGGTTCTGCCAGCACATATCTTACAGCAGAAAATCCCAATATCCCTATTGTGACAACTGCTGCTGCCGCGGCAAAAGAAAGCCTTATCCTTGCGGCTCCCTTCCCGCTCCCTCTGAGCATTCCGATCGCATCTGCCAGCTCACCCATATCCGCATATCTTTTATCCTTATCTTCGCTTATACAGTTAAGGATGATCGTCCTGATCCCGGCCGGGATAGTCCGTGTTTCCCTTACAAGCCTCTCCTGATCTTTCAGTTCGCGCACCGGCGGCCTGCCGGTTATCATCGCATACATAAGCATCCCAAATGCAAAAACGTCAGTACGTTCGTCAAGCAGTTCCCCGCAGTTATAATATTGCTCCGGAGCCGCATAACCCGGCGTTCCGTACAGCGAACCCCTTTCCGCTATCCTGCCTGCTATACCGAAATCAATAAGTCTTATGCTTCCGTCAGCCTTAAGCATGATATTATCCAGTTTAAGATCCAGATACAGTATTGACGGCTTGCGGTCATGAAGATACTTGATGGCACCTGCAATATCCATCCACCATCCGATCAGCATCTTCCTGCTTACTTTGTTTGTGCAGATCGCCCGGTCAAGAGTCGTTCCCTCAATATAATCACTGACAATGTAATATCCTTCATCGTCCTGCCATGCATCTACGATACGCGGGAACATCTCGTGATCGAGCATGATCATCATATTTATCTCATTCTGCGCCAGCCAGACCGTATCATCATCACATGGAAGAAACTTGACCGCCCATTTCTTGCCTATGGAGACATCCTCCGCAAGAAAAACAGACGAAGTCCCTCCCCTGCCTATCTGTCTTAAGATCCGATAACGATCGCGCAGGATAAGACCCGAAGATAACATATAATCACCCCGATCCTTCTGTGCATATGAAAAATAAAATGGAATTATGACGGATTCCGCCCGATATGTTGATTATGTGGTTATATAGTAACCGATTGATAAAAGAATTGTCAACATCTTTTTTTTGATCGTATTGTAATGACTACTTTACTATCACGAAGTTTTTTGTCACACTGCCACTGTATCTGCCGTTCTTTATCGCAGTAACCTTAACCGTTCCCTTGCCCGGCTTTATATTCTTACCGTAGGAAACTCTGTAATCCCTGCCGTTGACCAGCGTTTCGCCGTAAGAGTTCACTATCGTGATCGACGGGCGGATCTGACTTCCGGTATATTTGCGGTCGGAAAGTCCACTGTATTTCATGGTCTTGGAGTTAAGCTTCTCACGGACAAGAGAGTATTTCGCACTTCGGCTCCCGCAAAAATTCCTTCCGCTCTTTACCGATACCGTGACCGTTGCCTTCTTCTTAATACTCGTATTGTCAGAATACCTGATCGTATAATCTCCGGCCGCCAGAACGAAATTTCCGGCCTTTACCTTAAGATATGACGGGAAAACCTGCACACCCTCTCCCCTATAGTATCCGTTCCCTGCGGAAACCGAACTTATTGAAACAGGAAGTATCTTAAAATAGTATATGCCGTTATATCCGCCGGCAAGCTTATAGTTTGCAGACGGTCTTATGGTTATGGCAGCCCCCCTGATGACATTGCCCTTGTTATCATAACTTACATTCCGGTTATTACTGTATGTACAGGTATAATCCCTTCCAAGCTTAAGCCCCTTTATGTTCAGCTTTGGTGTAATATCTTTACCTGCGTACTTCTGATCCTTGACAGGTGTGATCATTCCGGATGTGATAACAGCCGGAGTTATCTTAAACGTCGTTGATATGTCACCGGTGTACAGTCCCTTGCCCGTTGCCGTAACAGTAGCAGTACCCACATTGACATTGTTTGTGTATTTCAGCGAATATCCGCTTGACGGTACTATATTTCCGTACCGGTCCGATATCCTAACAGCCGGCTTCAGAGCCTTCCTCGTGTAAGCAACCGCGGCACTGTCGGCCATGGCGATACTAAGCTGCTCCATACCAACACAGACCTTAACATTCTTTATTGTGAAACTACCGGTAAAATTACCCTTCAGCTTACCGATAACGGTATAAGTCTTCGTAGCCTCGAACCTGTCAACCCTGGCCATTTCAGCGCCTTTATATATCGCGAACTCATAACAGGACGGACTCAAGATATTGTTGCCGTATTTAACCGTAGCCTCATTTGTCCCGGCCTTTCCCGTAACCTTGATACCCGTAAGTTTCTTGGGAAGAATGGTGAACTTCTGATCCTTTACTCCGGAATAGTTTCCGATGCCCTTAAGTCTTACGGTTGCTTTATCCGATGCATTTATATTGTTCAGATATTCGACGGTATAATCCTTGTTCTTCTTAAGCTTCTTTCCTGCAAGTGTGACATTCACCTCAGGTGTCAGGGGTTTTCCGGAATACGTGGGGGATCTGAGCGCAACCACAGCATGTGCCATTGTAACAGGGCAGGACTTTATCTCAAAGTTTACTTCTGCCTGCCCTGAAAAACTGTTCCTGCCGGTCACGATAACGGAAGCTGTACCGAAATTGATATTATTCCTGTATGAAACCACAAAATTATTATCGGAAGACATTCCCTTCCCTGCATTTACATATACAGCCGGTCTTATTGATGTCCCGGTGTAATCCGCCTCATTGAATTCAAGCGTTATACTGCTGCGCAGAAGGGGTGCCTTAGCTATCTCAAATTCAAAATCCCGTTTTCCCTCATAATCGTTCCTGCCCGTAACAGTAAGAGTGTATTTTCCGGCTTCAAGAGGCGTCCTGTCAAACGAATAACTGTAATGCACATCTCTTAACACACTGCCGCCGTCCATTATAAGAAGTGCCTTACAGAGCTCTTCTGTCCTGTCACTTCCGTTATAAGTAAGTTTTGGAAGATCAACCGTAAAATTCGTAAGTTTCTTTTTCTCCGGTCCTCTGTCATTTGAATATGCTTTTATCCTGAGTGTATTAAGATCCCGGCTCTGACTCCTTACCCAGTCGGTATTCTCCATCCGGTAGAAAGTCCAGTCATCCGACCGGTAAGTTCCGAATCTGCAGCCCGATCCGGTATCATGTGTACTGTCTACGAAATATGATGTAAATCCTCCATTTCCGGTTCTTGATCTCACTACAACGGAGAACATGGAACCGGCCTCCACATTCGCAAAAGTATCAAGCTGTATGGTATAAAATCCCGGGTACGTTGTTGAACCCATTACTTCAGAACTCAAATATCCCGAATCAGGGTCGGCCGGATCTCTCAGATCGGTATATACAGATACGGTGTATTCATTATTTGGTGAAGCAAAGCCGATGCCGACAGCCTCTATCTGCTGTCTTCCGCTCGCCTTATATATCGCAGCCGCATACGGATATATCTTACTGTCCGTATAACACGATCCGTCATACTGATAATTATGACTGTACAGATCCGCCGGCTGAAAATCAAAAGCATATGCTTTCTTACCCGAAACACTTAAGGATGCATCCTCATATGATATCCAGACAAATCCATTGTCGCCATAGCCTGTACCTTTACTGTTCTTAACAAGCCATGCTCCGTTTCCCGAAGGAAGTTTCGTACTTATTCCCTTCTTTGCATTGGATGCATTTACATATGTGTTCTTAAAATTATTCCTGTCAAAACCATCATCCCATCCCACTACGGCTGCTTCATGATTTGAACTGTTCTGTGAATCATTATAATATACAGCCGGACCGTTATAGGTTCGGTTCAGAGTCTTTTTATTCCGATCACTCCCATACATATCATCGTCATAATATGCCAGACCGACCGTTCCGTACTTCATTATGGCCTTCTTAACATCCTGCCTGTTCTTAAGATCTATCCACAAAGCATTCTGAAGATGCTCCACATCGCCGTCGTATGCCAGACCGTTTCTAACGTTTAATTCCCTGGTTGCCTGAGTCCTCGCAACAGACGGGTATGAAAGGCTCGGATCAAAAGCCTCATCCGCCGCCCCGGTCCAGCGTGCAAGAGCAAATGTTGAAAAATCGCCATTTCCTCCCATCATGACAGGCATGACATTATCTTCGGGATATATACTGTCCTTCCTTATATTGCCATCCCCCAGCAGTCTGTCAATATCCTCGTTGTAATATCCGTTAAAGAAATACTTGATAAACTGGGTTTCTGACATGTTTATCTCATGTCCAGGATGCTGTCTCATATAAGCGCTCTCTGCTGCAGCCATGGCCATAAAGGCCCATCCGGTCGTCCATGCCCCCTGATCCTTTACAGAGGACACATACACATTATCTGCAAGTGTATACCTCGAAGGTACAACCATCGTATCCGAGGCTCCGTCAGCATCTTCCACACCGCTCTGAGCCATATCAACCGCCGTATCATCCCCGGCGCAATCCGGGATATTCTCGGCCGGTTCTTCAAAAACCTCATCCGACGAAACCGTATCCGACGATACACTTTCAGCAACAAGCTTATCCGGTATCTCTTCTGTACTCTCATCCGATGAACCGTCCACGGTAAGATCATCAATCCGGTCTTCAGAAACAATCTCTCCTTCAGAGAACAGTTCTCCTCCGGGAAGCAGCTCCCCTTCAGAAAGCAGCTCTCCTTCAGCAGGCATTTCTCCTTCTACGGACAGATCGCTGTCATGAGTTACCGACAATGCATATACGCCTGTATCATAAACAGACAGTACCATAAGCACTGCCAATACAACCGCTGTTGATCTTCTTAAAAATCGTTCCTTCATTGTTACTCCCGGATAAACGAAAAAATAAGCCCGCTTTATATTTGTATCGGCAGCAACGCGAAAAAAATAACGGGATCCCGCAAAATCGGACAATCTGATTCATTATCCTTATCTGCAGGATCCCGTATAATAACGATCTTATATACTTTTAGGACTTCCGCCTCAAAGATCAGTATTTATCAGCAAACACCCTGAGCGATCATTGCCTCTACAACCTTCTTGAATCCGGCGATATTGGCACCTGCCACATAATTGCCTTCCATGCCGTATTCCTTGGCTGCATCATCGATATTATGGTAGATGCCGACCATGATGTTCTTAAGCTTGCCGTCAACCTCCTCAAAGCTCCATGACAGTCTCTCGGAGTTCTGGCTCATCTCAAGAGCTGATGTTGCGACACCGCCTGCATTTGCTGCCTTTCCGCCCACGAACGGAACATTGTTTTTCTGGAAGTACTGTGTAGCCTCAATGGTTGTAGGCATGTTTGCGCCTTCAGCAACATACTGAACACCGTTTGCCACAAGCATCTTGGCATCTTCTATATCGAGCTCGTTCTGAGTTGCACAAGGAAGGGCTATATCTACCTTATACTGCCATACGCCATGCTCGCCGTTCTTCTTCTCATGATACTCGGCTGATTTGCGCGCTGCTGCATACTCGGTAAGGCGTGCACGCTTTACTTCCTTAACTTCCTTAAGGAGAGCCACATCAATACCTTCGGGATCGTAGATCCACCCGGTCGAATCCGAAACCGTGACTACCTTGGCGCCAAGCTGAACAGCCTTCTGGCATGCATATATGGCAACGTTACCGGAACCCGAAATGGCAACCGTCTTGCCTTCCATCTTATCGCCATGACACTTGACCATCTCCTCCGTAAGATACAGAAGACCATAGCCCGTAGCTTCGGTACGTGCAAGCGAACCACCGTATGTAAGACCCTTACCGGTAAGAACGCCTTCATAAAGTCCCTTGATCCTCTTGTACTGTCCGAACATGAAGCCGATCTCACGTGCTCCGGTTCCGATATCACCTGCGGGAACATCTTCATCGGCACCGATATATTTGGAAAGCTCTGTCATAAAGCTCTGGCAGAACTTCATGATCTCGTTATCCGATTTACCCTTGGGATCAAAATCAGATCCGCCCTTGCCTCCGCCGATGGGAAGTGTTGTAAGGGAATTCTTGAAAATCTGCTCAAAACCGAGGAACTTGATTATTCCAAGGTTTACCGAAGGGTGAAGCCTCAGACCGCCCTTATAAGGACCGATGGCATTATTGAACTGAACACGGAATCCGCGATTCACCTGAACCTTGCCGTTATCATCAACCCAGGGAACCCTGAACATGATCTGACGGTCAGGCTCGGTTATCCTCTCAAGTATCGCGAGGTCACGATACTTCTGCTCATCCTTTTCGATAACCGGTCGAAGTGAATCCAGCACCTCGGTAACGGCCTGGATGAACTCAGGCTGGTCTGCATCCCTTTTTTTGATCTTCTCAAGCACTTCATCAACGTATGACATTTATGTATCCTCCTTAATAAAAAAAAAAATTAAACGCCAAAGAAGCGTAACTCTACGCTTCTCTGACGCCATTGTCCGAAAGAGATTATATAACCGTTCGGTGAATAATGCAAGCATTTATTCGACAAAATCAGCCTTAACATAAGCTTCCTTGCCATTATACCTGATCTTGCACCATCCGTTTGTCTTCTCTATAAGATCGAACTTGTCCCCGCGATACGCAACACCAAGCTTCTTGGCTGTCTCACTGGCGCCTTCACGGACATTGACATTTTCTTTTACGGTTATCTGTCCGCCGGAACCTGAAGATCCGCTGTCGGAGCCTTCATCCCCCGAGGCCGATTCGTCGTCAACAACTTCCAGGTAGTCGGACTTGATATATGCTTCAGTACCGTTATAATCTATCTTGCTCCAGCCGTTCTCCATCTCCTCGTAGCGTTTGTAGGTATCCCCTATCTGTGCCTTACCGAGCGAATCGGATTCGGTACTTGCCGAAGACCTTATATTTACAACATCCGTGGCCTTAACGGTCACTGCGTTGGCATCTCTCTCCTGTTGCTGTGCCTGTGCTTCCTTATCTGCCTCTTCCTGCTGCTGTGCCTGCTGCTGTTCGGTAAGTTTTGCCTTTACCGCTGTATTTACATCAGTCTCTATCTGCTTAAGCATTGCCTCAAGCTGGGGATCACTTTCTATGGCCGAATTGTATTTGGCACTTATCTCGCTTGTAAGTTCCTCTACATCCGGCTGCGAAGACATCTCAAGGAAATATGCCTGTTCATCATCAGAAAGCTCCGACTTGTTGATGTAGAGCGAACCCGATTCGTTCGTGCAGACATATGTGGATTCAAGCGAAGGCGCCGGTGTGGAAACGCCTGTGAATGTTATATCAAACGTAACTATAACAACATATGAATCCGGCTTGTAACCTTTTTTCGTATATACATTGAAATCAGAGAATGACTGATAATACTTTGCCATCTCCTCTATCCTGTATCTCTCCTGATCGGGCAGGGTATCGCACAGCGAAGCAGCCGTATCCGCATCACCGTTCATAACTGCAGAGTAATAACTCTCCATGAGATTTGTGACATTCGGATATGCATTCAGTTCGTATTTATCTTTCGGAACCTCCACACTGCTGGTCGGAAAGGCCGAAGCATCGACTCCGTCCTCATTGTCTCCGCCTTTATGAGTTGCCAGAAAAATAATAAGACCGATAACAAGTACCAAAAATACCGCACCTATTATCACATAGACCAGATATTCCCTGACAAATTCCTTGATCTTATTGATTTTCATTACGCTGTATCCCCTTTACTTCCCGATATATAACCATTAAAATTCAATAGATTCAGGTTAACCGCCGGCATAAGGACTCCTCCCGCAAGCGGGTCCCTCCTCATGATAAACTGCACTCGAGAGGATTCGAACCCCCGACACACGGTACCGGAAACCGTTGCTCTATCCCCTGAGCTACGAGTGCTTAACAGAATTTTTCATACTGAACTATAATAACACAGGGGACGAAAAATTTCAACAGAACCTGTTATGGAATAACAATCTTCAAAGCGTCTGAACATGAACATATTCATTTGTAAATCAACAAACAGGCACACCTCTTCAGGCGTGCCTGTTCCATTTTGTCAGCTCATCCGGTTTGGGAGCATAATTGTTTTATCATCTCACTATTTAACACTGACCTTAATACTGAACTTGCCATTTGGCTTTGCCTTGGCAGTTCCGGCAGTGTTATTACCCTTAAGGTATACATTGAGCTTAACCGTGCCGCCTTTGGCTGACTGTATCTTATAGTCCTTGTAGACTATTGCATACTTTCCGCTGCCGAGCGCTTTAACATCGAAATACTCCTTCTTTGTATTCTTATCGACAGGCGATACTATCTCAACCTTATCTATCCCACTGACATCTGCGGTTATCACTCCGATCTCAACCACGCCCTCACTGTAGCAGTCCTGCGAAGACATTACGACTGCCTTGGTGCTCTGGCTCAGCTTGGCTGATCCCATATTAACCGTAATATTAACAGGCTTACCTGTCTTAAGACTATCATTCACCTTGACTCCGACAGAGAATTTATCCGTCAGATGGTTAATCTTCGCAGAGCTTTTAAGCTTTAATGTGTATGCGTTTCCGCTCCATTTTGCATCGAAATATTCATTATCGGCTCCGGTTCCCGCTTCTATGGCGTTATTGCCCTGTCCCTTATAAATTATAAGGTTGGATTCATCCAGCGTATAATCATAATAGTTCTTAACCGTCGGAGTTACTGTCACCCCGGTATCAGGCCTTATCACATCGAAGCTTCCCTTCACCTTTACCGAAACACTTGCTTCCGGTGTTTTCTTCGGAACCGTAACCTTAAGCTTTGCCTTTACACGTTCAGTCTTACCGGCTCTGGTGGTTCCCGTTACATATACATAGTATTCACCGGCTCCGAGACTTCCCATTGTCTGCTCCGTAAGAACGATCCTGTTTCCATCTGTTTCTATATTCAGAAGAGGTGTTACATCCCTTTCGGATTTAGAATTCCTGTCGTACGCAACTGCCTGTATTTCATAAGTCATTCCGGCATCTTTATTGTAATTAGCCGGTGTTATCTCAAGGACAGCAGGACTCTTAACGATCTTTGAATTGATCTCACCCGAAGACTTCACCTTTATTTTGGGCTTATTTCCCTTTGCGAGGGTCTTTACGGTTACGGAAGTCGTCTGGCCGCATACCTTAAGATCTACTTTAAAGGTCCGCGCCTTTGAATCATCGAAGCCATCCGCGCACTTAACAGTCAGTCTTCCATCATTATAATTACACAGAAGAGCCTTTCCCGCAGCCGCTGTTTTATTTTCCGTCACGCTTATTTCAGGTAATTCGGATGCATATATGTCGGGAGTGACCGTAACATCCACTACAGCCTGGTCGCCCGCATCCGGATTCAGCGTTACCGCCTTTGCCGACAGCTTGAACTTTGCGGGAACGGGCGCCGCATTTACATCAGCAACAATCTTCACCTTTGGTATCCAGCCCTTAACTGTCGCATCCAGCGTAACCTTGGCCTTAAGCTTGGCATAACGTGTTCCCGTATATATAAGCTTATCCTCTTCAAGCTTGATCCACTCAGGTGCCGTACCGTTTATTGCAATACCGGTTACTGTTCCGCCGGTGATCTCTATCTTCTTGCTGTCCTTTTCGATCGTACTGTTCAGGGAAAGCTTACCGGCCTTAAGCTTAGGCAGATTCTTTTTAAGACTTACGGTAACTTCCTCTGTTGTATATTCATTACCTCCGGCTGTCACCTTGATCGGCGATTTGTAGCTGCTCTTCAGAGTCTTGAGCGTATCGGCATCTCCGTTCACATATTTATCCTTTGGTATGACCGATGCGGTTCCATCGTCATTCACCCTGAGATCAAATACTTCTGCCGCTGCTGCATCCGTAAACTCTGCATTGCTGATAAATACACCGTTATTTGAAACAGTCCCAACTCCTTCAGGCAGAATTTCCACGCCCTCGGCCTGTATTTCATTTTTCTGATTCTGTTTGAAGTCAAGCCATATAGCTACCCTTGCATACTCATTGCTGTACAATTCCGATGTTACCTTGTTTTCGGCAAGCCTTACGTTTACAAGCTCAGGATCCGTTTCATAAACATCAAACCTGCACCTTGTGCTCGAGTTTCCTATGGAAGCCACTACCCAGGCTGTACCCTTTTTTGCCGCCGTGACAATACCTGTACTCTCATCAAGCGATACCGCATCACCCGGATTTCCGTCGGCATCTACTACAGTCCATACGACCAGTGCTCTCTGCTCATCTGTGATCCCGGATATCTCGAGCTGCTTTGTATCTCCTTTATTGAGTGCATAGTACTCACCGTCAAATGCGATAGGAATATTATCCGTCGGCTCTTCTGCATTTCCGGTTATGCTGACGGTAAATGAAGCGGAAGGAACTCCGTCTTTGTAATTAAGCAGGAATTCATAAGTACCTTCTCCGAGTGACGACAGATATTCCTTTGTGAATGTAACCTTGCTTCCTGTCTCGCTTATTATATAATTGGTTCTCTGAACCGGTGCTCCGCCTGTCGGAACCATCTCTGTTGCGGGAACATCAGTGCCAAAGAGAGTCACAGGATTATCCTTATCAAATACATGTCCTTTGTCATATCTGATAGCATCTATATCCTTGTTATCGGGATTTCCTGCCTGTTTATCGAAGGAGACATACGAAGGATCCACAGCCGGATCAGCTTCTATATTCTGTTTATGATATCCATCCATTACAGGCACTTTATCTTCCGGAATGAAATTATTCTCGGTTTCTCCAAGGTAGAACAGGAGCTCACCGTCTGCCATCCATGGATAATACTCCTGCGTTTCTCCGTCAACAGTTATTTCCTGAGCCTTGTATTTATCCTCGGGAAGAGCGTTCCACTCATCAAGCGCCTTTATTCCGGGCAGCTGACCATCCTTATATTTGGGGTCGTCTGCTCCGCCATCGTAATCTGCCGGATCAAGGACAAACTTATTATCCTTAACCGTCAGTGTCGCAGCTGCCAGTTCATCTCCGTTTGTATGTACCATCTCATATTTGCCGTCTTCAAGGCTGTTCATGAACTGAGGAGTGAACTCTGTGATAACACTGCCTTCCTTCTTCCTGTAGATATTGAGCAGATTATCTTTTACCTCTTTGAATGCCGAATCAACAGTATTATTAAAGTAGTTGCTGTTCCATTTCCAGAACTGCCCGGTCACCTTGATCCCGTCGCCCATTTCCGTTATCTTAACGTTTCCGGGTTCAATCTTATATTTGCTCAGCGAAGATGATCTTGCAACAGTATATATTGCTTTGGGGAAATTATATCCGCAGTTCTTACACTTGTTGGTAACCTCGAACACCTCTTCATATCCATCCGC
>JAFSZZ010000072.1 GCA_017458765.1 Lachnospiraceae bacterium
CCGTGTTGATAACAGGGAGGATAAATAAATGTTGATCGTTAAGAAATTCGGTGGTACTTCCGTTGCCGATAAGGAACGTATCATGAATGTGGCAAGACGCTGCATCAAGGATTATCAGGCAGGCAACGATGTCGTGGTCGTACTGTCGGCGATGGGCAAGCAGACGGATGTGCTCATTGATATGGCAAAGGATATAAATCCCAATCCATCAAAGAGAGAACTCGATATGCTTTTAACAACAGGAGAACAGACTTCGGTTGCTCTTATGGCAATGGCAATGAGCATGCTCGGAGTCCCGGCGGTATCACTGAACGCTTTTCAGGTTGCGATGCATACGACCAGTGTTTACGGGAATGCGAGGCTAAAGAGGATCGATACCGAGAGGATCAGAAATGAATTGGACCTTAAGAAGATAGTGATAGTGACCGGCTTCCAGGGAGTAAATAAGTATGATGATCTTACGACCTTGGGAAGAGGAGGCTCGGATACTACTGCAGTCGCTCTTGCGGCCGCACTGCATGCGGACAAATGTGAGATATATACGGATGTTGACGGTGTATATACAGCTGATCCGAGGATAGTTAAGAAGGCCCGCAAGATGAAGGAGATCACGTATGATGAGATGCTCGATCTTGCAACGCTTGGAGCCGGAGTTCTTCATAACAGATCCGTAGAGATGGCTAAGAAGTATAATGTAGAATTGGTGGTCCGCTCGTCTCTTAACGAGTCCGAGGGAACCGTTGTTAAGGAGGAAACCAAGGTGGAGAGAATGCTTGTAAGCGGTGTTGCAGCCGATAAGAATGTAACGAGGATATCACTTGTAGGGCTTAAGGATAAGCCGGGTATCGCATTTAGGGTGTTTGATATACTGGCCAAGGCCAATATCAATGTGGATATGATACTTCAGTCCATAGGACGTTCGGGTTCCAAGGATATTTCATTTACTATACCGAGAGATGCATGCAATGACGCACTGAAGGCTCTTGAAGATAACATGGAAAGGCTCGGAAATCCCGAGATATCCCATAATGATAAAGTGGCCAAGGTTTCTATCGTCGGTGCCGGTATGATGAGCAATCCCGGAGTTGCCGCAAGGATGTTTGAATGTTTCTACAATTCAAATATCAATATAAACATGATCTCGACCTCAGAGATAAGGGTAACGGTCCTCATTGATGAGAAGGAGACGGAGAAGGCCATGAATGCCGTGCATGAGGCTTTCGGACTTGAGGACTGAGCCGCAGTATAAATTGGGAAATGACGGCTGATATGACGGGGAAAGTTTACATTTGACATCATATGTGATATAATTAACATGGATTTATATCCATTACTCCCGACATGTTGTAAAGACGCCGAGATTAAGGATTGGTTATATGGATCAGGAATTAATGAACGCTAAGCGGATGTCGGCGGAAAAGTATGCAAAGCTTGCGGTCATCTTCGGAGTGATATCCCTTGCGGGTATTTTATGCTGTTTCCCACTTATGCCGGTAATTGGCGGTCTGGGGATAATATTTGCGATCATATCAAGGGGCGGTTCCGAAGAGTATTCGAAGGAAGCCGGAAAGGGACTGACTTTCTCGATAATTGGTACGGTTGCATCGCTTTTACTGACAGTCGGACTGGCAGGCTACTCCGTATACTATACCATGAATGAGCTTAAGACAAACGATAAGCTCGTTGATGAGATGAGGGATTACTACGAGCAGCTTTATGACAACATAGGAACCGAAATGCCTCCGGAGATGGAGGAGATGCTTGACCGGCTGGAAGAGAAATCCAGGGAGTACAGAGATAAGTAAATGATCATTTTGGAAGCCGCGCGAGGGCTCCCGATCTTCCCGGAGAGTGGGGTGATCAGATATGATGATAAATCCGTACGGATACGGCGGATACGGAATGTATAATGCGATGATGAGTCCGCTTCAGGGCTCGGCCGGCGCTGCAGGCTCCGTTCAGGGGACCGAAGGGACCAAGCCGATAGTAAACCCGGGTGAATCCATGGAGGTAGCTCCGGGCCGGAAGTCATCGCCCGCGGAATGCGAGACATGTAAAGAACGTAAATATCAGGACGGCTCGGATGAAATGGTCTCATTTAAATCAGCCGCGCATATTTCACCTGAAGCCTCCGGTGCGAAGGTAAGGGCACATGAGCAGGAACATGTCGTAAATGCTTATGAGAAAGCTGCGGAGAAGGGCGGCAAGGTTGTTTCGTGCGGGGTAAGCCTTAAAACGGCGATCTGCCCGGAATGCGGACGATCGTATGTAGCCGGCGGTGTAACAAGGACGGCCATAGCGTATCCCAAAGACAACAGCCCTTATACAAAGGATATGAAGGCGATCCACGGCATGGCACTAAGAGGCGCAAATCTGGATCTTGCAGGATAGGAGATATATTGTAATGAACGGTAAGTCCGTAGGACTGCTTAAGGCATTGACACGGGAACAGCTTCTGGGTAATTACTCGAAGCTGTCCGTTTATGTTTCGCTGTATATTCTTATATATTTTACGTTGTCCGAACTGCTTCTCATGGTCAGCGTGTCGGGCCTTTTGGTAAGTGTGCTTGTAAGCCTTGTCCAGGCGCTTCTTATCAGTATTTTTGATGTGGGTCTGATAAGGATATGCATGAGGCTTACGCGAGGACAGGAAATAAATATAAAAGAATTCTTTTATGTGCTGAAGCATGACCCTGACAAGGTGATAATAGTATGCTTTGTAATGTGGCTTTTTATGACATTAATACAGCTCCCGCTGCTCATCCCGGAATCCTTCGTCGAAGGAGCCGGACTTGGCAAGGGAGCCGTAATCCTTATAAAATGCGTTTTGGTATCGGCGTTTCTGATCATATACATATTTGCCAATATTTTGCTGTCCCAATGCTACTACCTGTATCTTGATCATCCCGAATACACGGTAACGCAGATCCTTAAGCTGAGCATAATCGTCATGAAAGATCAAAAGATAAAATACTTCTATCTTATGATCAATGTGTTCGGAATGGGCTGCCTTACGGTACTTACTTTGGGTATCGGCATTTTTTGGATGCTGCCCAATATGTATGTGCTGATGATCAATTTCTACGAGGATATAAAAGGGGAGTTCGACAGCATCAGCTTACTGTGAAGTACCGTCCGCAGTATTTGCATCTGTAGTTCCCCATGATGTCGCCGGGGCCGATGTATTCGATCATGCTCTTGGATGCTTCGTTGCAATTGGGGCATTTAACCTCCTTGCCGTAAGTATCGCGCCCTATGTCATCCTCAATATAACCGCCAATGATATTGTCGAGTTCGCTGTTGTTTAATGATATTTTCTTATCTGACATATTTCTCACTCCTTTCAAGGTTTCTTCTGTTTTCATTTCCTTCTGTTATTTTATACGAATCAGAAGTAAAAGTGGTAATAAAAATTATTTTATTTATAAATCCCCGTTATTCCTTTACAGATGATTTTGTGATATACTAAATTGATTATGTGTGTCTATTGAGACGGAGTCGGTATTGTTATATGAAGATAGAATTTGATGTGAAAATGACAACACCGGTAATGTATGATTATATGATGTATCATACACTGACCGGGATACAGTTCTGGATGGCGGGAGTTATCGGTCTTCTCCTGTTTGTGATGTTTTTCGTTGATCACAATCCACTGTACATGATCGCGGGGCTTGCTGTGATCGTGTATCTCCCGATAGAGAGGTATATCCAGGCGGGGAAGCAGGTGACGCTTAATCCCGTATTTAAGGAGACGCTCCATTATACGCTTGATGATGAGATGATGGCGATCGATGTTCTGGATGAGCATATGGAGGCAAAATGGGATCAGGTGGTCAAGGTACGCAGCACTAAGAAGAGTCTCATTCTTTATACAAACAGAGTGACTGCCACCATTTTTCCAAAGGAGTCTTTGGGCAGGGATTACGAAAAGGCCGTGAAACTGATAAAGAAGGGAGTTCCGGAGGACAGGGTAAAGATCCGGTGATATGATCGCAGAAACATACAGCAGTGAAGAAACATTTGAACTTGGAAACAGGCTTGGCAGTAAGGCCAAACCAGGTGAGATCTATACGTTGACGGGAGACCTCGGGACGGGAAAGACCGTGTTTGCACAGGGTTTTGCCAGGGGGCTTGGGGTCACGGAATATGTGAACAGTCCGACATTTACGATACTGCAGATATACGAGGATGGACGGCTGCCCCTGTATCATTTCGATGTATACCGTATAGAGGAACCCGAGGAAATGGAGGAGATTGGTTACGAGGATTATTTCTTCGGCGACGGTGTATCGCTTGTTGAATGGGCGGAACTCATTGAGGAACTGATCCCGGCCGGTGCGCACAGGGTGGTTATCTCCAAGGATTTAAGTAAAGGCGCGGACTATCGCCGCATTGCGATAGATGAGGCATAAGTAAGGAAGAAAAATGAAGATACTGGCAATAGACAGTTCGGGAATAACGGCAACCGTTGCACTGCTTGAGGATGATAAACTGATCGCGGAGTATACGATCAACCATAAGAAGACACATTCGCAGACACTGGTGCCAATGCTTGATGAGATAAGAAAAATGACCGAACTTGGCATGGATACGATAGATGCCGTTGCGGTAGCCAAAGGACCCGGCTCTTTCACCGGGCTGCGTATAGGTTCCGCTACGGCAAAGGGCATAGGCCTGGCACTTGATAAGCCGCTGATAGCCGTATCTACACTTGAAGGGCTTGCCATGAACGCATGGGGGATGAGAGGACTCATCTGCCCGATAATGGATGCAAGGCGCGAACAGGTATATACGGGGATCTACAGGTTCGGTGAGGGCACCGGGACATGCATTGGCGATGCCGGAGAACTTGTTACCGTAAAAGAGGGCTGCGCGATAGCGGTTGAGGAATTGTGCGGGATGCTTAATGACATGCCCGATGAGAAGGTGCTGTTTTTGGGAGACGGTGTTCCGGTATACCGTGAAGCGATAGATAAGACACTGAGGATCCCGCATTCATACGCGCCTGCACATATGTCCGGACAGCGTGCCGGAGCATTGGCGGTATTGGCCGCAAGATATTATAAAGAAGGCAGGATCGAAACGGCAGCGGAACATAAACCCGAGTATCTTAGGGTTTCTCAGGCGGAAAGGGTCAGGGCGGAACAGGAGAAGACAAGCAGGGAAGCCGGCTGACAAAGTACGCATATGATGATATGGACAGAGAGATATTAATACGTGAAATGACAGTGGAAGATGTGGATGCAGTGGCAGCAATGGAGAGGGAGAACTTCACGGCACCATGGAAGAAGGAAGATTTTGCGGATATCATTGATAAAGTTGACAGGGGCTGCGTAGTGGCCCAAAAAGCCGGAGAGATAATCGGCTGTGTCGTTTATCATAACATAGTCGGTGATGTGGATATAACCAATGTCCAGGTAAAGGAAGGATTCAGAGGGCAGGGGATAGCAACGGGACTTATGGAAGCGGCCATGGAAAAGGCACGCGCGATCGGCGGAACGAGTTTCACGCTTGAGGTAAGGGAATCAAATCTTGCTGCCAAAACACTGTATGGATCACTTGGGTTTGTACAGGAGGGGATACGCAGGGGATTTTATGAAGATCCACGTGAAGATGCGGTTATCATGTGGCTCAGATGATAAAGCCAGTATCATCCATTGATGCCTGGGAACGCAGACAGGGGAAGATAATTTACGGATAAGGGGATAGGGAAGAAGAATGCTTGACGTATGTTTGCTGGGAACAGGAGGCATGATGCCCCTGCCCTACAGATGGCTGACATCCCTCATGATGAGGTATAACGGCAGCAGTATTTTGATAGATTGCGGCGAAGGCACACAGATAGCGATGAAGGAGAAGGGCTGGAGCCCCAAACCGATAGATGTGATATGTTTCACGCATTATCATGCGGATCATATAAGCGGATTGCCGGGACTGCTTTTGTCAATGGGCAATTCGGAACGTACCGAGCCCGTGACTATGATAGGGCCGCGCGGTCTTGCGAGGGTGGTCAACTCCTTAAGGGTGATAGCGCCGGAACTTCCGTTTGAGATAAATTTCAGGGAAATAACGGAACCGGAAGAAGTCATAGAGATGGACGGGTATCGGCTTAAAGCATTTAAGCTCAACCATAATGTGATCTGTTACGGATACAGCATATGCATAGACAGGGCAGGCAAGTTCTCGGTCGATGCGGCAAAGGAGGCGGATATCCCGCTTAAATTCTGGAACCCACTGCAAAAGGGTGAGACCATCGAATACGAGGGCAGGATCTTTACTCCGGATATGGTACTCGGTCCGCCGAGGAAGGGGATCAAGCTTACATACTGTACGGATACAAGGCCTACGGAATCGATAGTGTCAAATGCCGAAGGATCGGACCTGTTCATCTGTGAAGGGATGTATGGCGAGCCCGGGATGGAAGAAAAGGCCAGAGACCATAAACATATGACTTTTTATGAGGCGGCGGAGATCGCAAAAAGAGCCAAAGTCAAAGAACTGTGGCTTACGCATTACAGTCCGTCATTGTCCTACCCGCAGAATTATGTCGGGGCGGCGAGAGAGATTTTTGCAAATACTCATACGGCCAAGGATGGCCGCAGCGTTGAAATAGATTTCAAGGAGGAGAAGTAGTTTAAGTGGCGCGAAGGAGCGACGGCGGTATTAAAAGAATAGTGATAATGCTGATCCTGGCGGCGATAGTGGTCGGTGGCTTTGCTATACTTGCGTTCAGAAACAAGCCGGATACGGCAACACCTGTGACCCTTACGCCTGTAGAGGAAGTGCTTGCAAGGAATCTTGACAATAATTATCCTGCTACACCCAAGGAAGTACTTAAGTATTACAGTGAGATAACCAGATGTTTCTACAGTGAAACATATACTCCCGAGCAGCTTGCTGAGCTTGCCGCAAAATCGAGACAGCTTTTGGACGATCAGTTGAAGGCGCAGCAGGATGACGAAGATTATCTTAATGATCTTAAGACGTCGGTTGATATTTTTAAGAGCCAGGACCGTTACATTTCCAGCTATTCGATATCGGGAGCAACAGATATCGATTACTACAGATATGAAGATGCGGAGTGGGCTAAGGCATTCTGCCTGTTCACCGTAAGGGACGGTAAGAAGATGGTCGCCACTCAGGAAGAATTCCTCTTAAGGAAGGATCCGTCAGGACACTGGAAGATATTCGGCTGGCGGATCTATGATGACGATAAGGAAGCGGATGCAAAATGATAACACATATACTTGCAATAGAAAGTTCATGTGATGAAACAGCTGCTGCGGTCGTAAGGAACGGCCGCAGTGTTCTGTCAAATATAATATATTCGCAGATCGATCTTCATACCATCTACGGCGGCGTGGTACCGGAGATCGCTTCGAGAAAACATATCGAGAAGATCAACCAGGTCATAGAGGAGGCACTTAAGGAAGCGGGAGTATCGCTTAAGGATATCGATGCGATAGCGGTCACTTACGGTCCGGGGCTTGTGGGTGCGCTTCTGGTTGGTGTAGCGGAAGCGAAGGCGATAAGCTTTGCAACTGGTATACCGCTTATCGGTGTGCATCATATCGAAGGCCATATATGCGCAAATTACATAGAGCATCCCGAACTTGAACCTCCCTTCATGTCCCTTGTCGTATCCGGAGGACATACGCATCTTGTAAATGTCAGGGATTACGGAGTGTATGAGATACTGGGACGTACGCGGGATGATGCTGCGGGTGAGGCTTTTGACAAAGTGGCGAGGGCGATAGGTCTTGGATACCCGGGAGGTCCCAAGATAGATAAGGTATCAAAGGAAGGAAATGCGGAGGCTATAGATTTTCCGAGGCCTAAGGTAAGAATCCATACGGATTTTTCTTATGTCTCAAAGCCGACGGGCTCCCCCGATGTGAAATCGGGGGCAGAAAGGGAAGGAGAGTATGATTTTTCTTTCAGCGGGCTAAAATCAGCAGTGCTCAACTACCTTAATTCCGAGAAAATGGCAGGACGGGAGATAGTAAGGGAAGATGTGGCGGCCTCGTTCCAGAAGGCTGTAACCGATGTGCTGGTCGAGCATTCGATGAACGCGGTAAGGGAATACGGAGCAAAAAAGTTTGCGATAGCCGGCGGTGTGGCATCCAATTCATCACTCAGGGCGCAGATGAAGGCGGCATGCGAGCGCGAGGGGATAGAGTTTTATTATCCGTCACCCGTTTTCTGTACCGATAATGCGGCGATGATAGGAGTCGCGGGATATTATGAATATCTTAAAGGCAATTTTGCCGATCTTAGCCTTAATGCAGTTCCGAATCTGAGATTGGGAGAGAGATAGTCCGGCGGAGAATGATCATGGATAAAAAATGTACAGCAATCGTATTATCTGCCGGAAGGGGCAGCAGGATGGGAACGGATACGCCCAAACAGTATCTTGATCTGTGCGGCAGACCGGTCCTTTATTATTCATTGAAGGCATTTCAGGACAGTTTCATCGATGAGATAATAATTGTTGCCGCAAAGGATGATTTTTCATATATAAAGGAAGAGATAACGGATAAGTACGGTATTACCAAGGTAAGCGGCATGACTGAGGGCGGCGCACAGAGATATGATTCGGTGCTTAACGGGCTGAGGGCGGTGGAAGAGAGCGATTATGTCTTTATCCATGACGGTGCAAGGCCCTTTGTTGATGGTGAGATGCTTGCGCGCGCATATGAAACGGTCAGTAAGTTCGGAACAGCCATCGTTGCCGTTCCTTCCAAGGATACGGTTAAGATAACCGATGAAAAAGGTGTTGCGGTGGATACACCGGACAGGAGCAGTGTGTGGCTCATGCAGACGCCGCAGGTATTCGACTTTAGAAAAATAAAGGAAGCTTACGAGCGCATGGCGGCACAGAAAAATGAAGATGAGAGCGGGTCTGCAGTAAAGATCACGGATGATGCCATGGTCATGGAGCTGTTTGGAACTCTTCCGGTACATGTGTCACCCGGTTCATATCGAAATATCAAGATAACAACCCCCGAAGATATGCTTATTGCCGACGCTTTTTTGAGACAGTAGGATATCTTTAAAAATAGCATTGTTTTTTAATTAAAAAGTTGTTGACATCGTTATTCTTGTTTGTTATCATATTCAATGCGCTGACGAGAAACGGGTCGGCGTAAAATAATGGGAAAACAAGACCAAGGAGAGGTATCGAAGTGGTCATAACGAGGCGGTCTTGAAAACCGTTTGCCTTCACGGGCACATGGGTTCGAATCCCATCCTCTCCGCTGAGTGCCAAGTGCATTCTTTTGTTTCAGCTTTAGGAAAAATCCTGATGGAGAAGTACCCAAGAGGCTGAAGGGGCTCCCCTGGAAAGGGAGTAGGTCGTTAATAGCGGCGCGAGGGTTCAAATCCCTCCTTCTCCGGTAAGCTTCTTGATCAACAACTGAAGCGAAGCACCTTGAAAATCTAATAG
>JAFSZZ010000073.1 GCA_017458765.1 Lachnospiraceae bacterium
AAGGAACCGGGAATGATGCTGACTGCTCCATCTGATATGTGATGAGAGCGTTGATCTGCGTAAGCTTTACGGATGCCGCGTTCACTTCGGTCTGTGCCGCCATTATCTGTGACTGCGGAGCGCCGCTTGCCATCAGGTTCTGGAGCGTATTGTACTTGTTCCTGAAATCAAGTTCGGCTGCATCGGCTCCGTACATTGAGCGAAGGAGCTGTGCATGCGAGCCCGCCTGCAGTACGTTGTAGGCGGCCTTGACTTCCTTTGCCGGCATGAAAATGACAGCAGCCGCAAGAGCGCAGATTGCTATTATCAATTTCTTCATTGGTGATACTCCTCTCTTGATATATGTAATGATCTGTCTCATTAAAGACGTTGTTTACATAATTATCGGCATTATTATAACAGATATTAACGGTACTGTGTTGACTTTTTGTGTTTTCCGTGCGAAAAATGAAAAATAAAAAAATTTCAAAATATTTCCATAAATCCCTCCCGCACCATCCGTATCATTATCAGAAGCCCGCTGAGGGCAGTAAATGAACGGAGAATATGGGAGGGATTTTATTATGAAAAAAAGACAGGTCATCGCAATCTTAACGGCATCAGCAATACTTACAGGCAGCGTAATAGGCTGCGGGATGGGACAGGCACACGGATCGGATGCGCCGGCAGCGGAAGCACCCGCGACAGCAGCAGAGACAGTGATGCCGGATTACGCACAGGCAGATGAATACGAGGCAGCGCCGGCGGAAGAATATTATGAAGAATACGAAGGCGGCTACGATGGGGGATATACAACTGATACGGCAGAAGAGAGCAACTGTGACAGCGCAGCAAGTGAGAGCAGCTATGATAACCGGGCGGACATTCAGTCGGGCGCCACTTATGACATGGCAATGGTTGAAGCGGAAGCACCGGAAGGTTCGGATTACCTTACGGCATCATCCAAAATGACGGCGAAGGATGAAGCCTCATATTACGACGGCATATATGATAATAAGGAGAAAAACAGCAGCTACGATAAGGAAGAAGCCCGCGGCGACGGTTACCTCGGACAGATATACGATTACAGCTGCATCCCGGCAAACATTAATTCTGAAGAATATGCTAAGCTTGAGGAGCAGGGCTACCGTTCGGTGTTAAGGGCACCTCTTTCAACATTTGCAGCGGATGTAGACACTGCGAGCTACAGCAATCTGCGCCGCATGTTAAACGAAGGCTACTCGATATATAACCTTCCGAAGGACAGTGTCCGCATCGAGGAGCTCATCAATTACTTCCATTATGATTATTCGGATCCCAGGGGCAGGGAACCCTTCGGTGTCAACACGATGATCTCGGACTGCCCGTGGAACAGCCGCGCAAAGCTTCTTAGCATCGGCCTTAAGACTGAGGACATTGATTTTGCGGACACGCCCGCATCAAACCTTGTATTCCTTTTAGATGTTTCGGGTTCGATGAGCGACTACGACAAGCTGCCTCTTCTCCAGGAAGCCTTCTGCATGCTCGCAGATGAGCTCTCGGACAAGGACAGGGTCAGCATCGTGACCTACGCATCGGGAGTCAATACCGTATTAACAGGTGAAAAGGGCTCGAATTCAGTGAAAATAAAGCGTGCGATAAACGACCTTACCGCATCCGGCGGAACGAACGGCGGCAAAGGCATCGAGACCGCGTACAAGCTTGCCGAGAAGTATTTTATAAAGGGCGGCAACAACCGCGTGATCCTGGCCACAGACGGCGATCTTAATCTGGGAGTCACATCGGTCGGCGGCCTTGAGGAGCTCATCAGCAGGAAAAAGGAGAGCGGCGTATATCTGTCAGTCCTCGGTTTCGGTACCGGCAACATCAAGGATAACAGGATGGAGACTCTCGCGGATAAGGGCAACGGCAACTATGCTTATATAGACTCCGTAAGGGAAGCCCGCAAGGTCCTGATCGATGAGCTTAGCTCAAATATGCTCACGGTCTGCAAGGATGTAAAGCTTCAGGTTGAGTTCAACCCCGCATATGTAAAGGGCTACCGTCTTGTAGGTTACGCGGACAGGACTATGGCGGTGAAGGATTTTAACAATGATAAAAAGGACGGTGGCGAGATCGGAGCAGGCCATGAGGTCACAGCGCTTTACGAGCTCATCTTAAATGATGAATACGGCGACGATGAGACAGACGTAAGCAGCTTAAGATACGCCGATGAATTCAGGAAGGCAGGCAGGAACAAAGGAAGCTACGGGGACGGTTCTTTTGCCGCATCCGCTCCGGCGATAAGCAGAAGCAGCGAGCTCCTGACTTTAAGCATCCGCTACAAGAGGCCTTCCGAAAATAAGAGCAGCCTCCTCACATATCCTGTGACCTTCGCTGAATACACGGACAGGCCTTCGGCTGACTTTGAATTCCAGAGCGCAGTCGCGGAATTCGGCCTCATCGCATCAAACAGCGAGTACATGGGCAGCGCCGACCTTGATGAAGTTCTCGACCGCTTAAGCCACATCAGCCTTGATGATGAATACAAGCAGGAGTTTAAGGATATGGTTGAGTACGCGTTGATATATTGACCGGTGTATTGTATAATACGGTTATATGTTAAGATTTTGGTAAAACGGCCGGAAAAGGAGAAAATTTATGGAGGCAGAATACATGACAGATAAGCAATTTAATAAGATCCTTCTTATGTTCTCGATGATCCTTGATGGCTGTGATGATCTTGAAGAAGCCAAGGAAAAAGTCAGGGAACTTCTTGAGGAAAACGAAGACCGAAAAGATACGAAAAATGGTTAAACAGGCACAAATAAGAACACCCCGTAGAATGCGGGGTGTTCTTATTTTGTGATGTGTTTATATGAAGATCATCTGATTTCGGTTATAGTGTATCTGCCATTTTTCTGTGTAAGAGAAATCCTGTACTGCCTTTCTTTATCAATACCCTTCTCCTGTATGGCTGCAACGGTTTCCTGAGTGGCTTTATCGGTATAAACCGTAATCTCCTTACCTTTGATAAGAGTGCTCTTACCCGGATCCGTCACCTTAAGCCTTAAGATGAGCGTATCACCTGCGGTATCCTTAGATATCGATAAGATATTGGCACTTATCTCGGCCTGTTCTGTGGCTTTCGATGCCTGTGTACCGGCAGTTTTCGCATTTGTATTATATGTCGGATCGCCGGTTTTTAATGATTCATCCGCGACGCTTCTTATATTTAGCATATCTTCCGTGGGCGCTTCGGATGAACCGGTGGCTATTACAGAGTCGGAAGAATAGGAAGGTGCCTCCGATGCTTCGGCCTCGTAGGATTCTTCTGCTTCAGCGGTTTCCGCTGCGTAGGATGCATCTTCGGAGGCGGCTGCGGGCTCATCTGCGTAAGCTGTATCAGCCGCTTCTTCTTCCGCTTCGTAAAAAGTCTCCGCGGGGGCTTCCATTGCTTCTTCGCCTGTCTCGGCAGCTTCATCATAAGCCTCTTCGGCCGCTGCATAGTCAGCCGGAGCCTCGGCCTCTTCGGCGGCAGCAGGCGCGGCAGATTCCATAGCCGTGCCGGCCGAATAATTCTTATCGGATGCAAGTTTTGTTATCCCCATCACCGATAAAACAGCCACTCCGCATGCGACTGCAGCGACCATCCCGCCGTAACGCCTTGCAAACACGGCAAATCTGCTCTCGCCGAGAGACTGCTTCCGGCCTGACTTTCTATGACCTGCTTCTGCTCTGCCGGTATTTCCGTCCGTATAACTATCTGCTTTGATATCGTTTCCGGCAGCTGCTGAAATATCATAGCTCTCGGTGCTTTCGTTATTTGAAGCAAATTTCTGAGAAGATGCGATATTTATGATCTTATCTGCATTTTTGACAGCTTCACTTTCGTCAGCCGCCTTCAGTGCTTCTTCATATGCATCGATCCCTGCTTCGATCCGGCTCCAGAGATCCGGAGTATCAATATCGGCGTATTTCTTGTATTCTTCTGCAAAATCTCTATTCATATCCGAACCTCCTTAACTGTTTTATTGCGTCCTGGTAATTCCACGTGACCGTGCCCATCGGCATTTGCAGTGCTTCCGCGATTTCCTTAAAGGTCAGGTCCCCAAGGACCTTCATCGTCACTATCTGCCGGTATATGGGCTTTAGCCGTGCAAGTGCCTGCTCGACGCTTAAGTCAGACACTGTTTGTTCTTCGGGTGTCAGATCCTTGGAGGCGGCAGTCCCGATATCATCGGGCGGTGCGTCCTCATCGGCTGTTCCGGAAGCCAGTTCTTCGTGTTTATACTTCCGGATATGGTCTATCGCCATGTTTCTCGCTATCGTGGCCAGATATCCGCGATGCCCCGAGCCTTCCTTATATTGTCCGGCCCGCTCCCATAGCTTTATGAAGAACTCGGATGCTATATCCTCTGCGGTTTCGCGGTTCTTCACGATATCAAGCACCACATGGAAAATAAAGCTAAGGTACGCTTCATATATTTCCTTCAGCGCCTGCTTATCCTTATCCCGCAGCCTGATCATCGCTGCGTTGAATTGTTCGTCAGTCATAATATCTCCTGTATAAGATACGTTTTACATTACCGTTTTTATGGGTAAATAAGTATAAAGAAGCAGAGGATTATCCTTTGCTTCATTGATATGAACGGCTCAGTATGTCGTCATATCTTTGGGTTTTATCTCAAAATAGAAGGTTGCGCTTCCGCCGTAATGGAATTCGGTTTCGACAGTAGTATCCGGAGTCAGCGTTACACGTATGAGCCCGCTTTTTTTGCCGGCTTTAACATTGCTTCCGTACTCAACCTTGTAACAGAAGGATGGTATTTCAGCACCGTCGCTGCGAAGAACTTTGGTAACCTTGTATCGTGTTATCTGCTTACCGGTGTATTCGGCTGCGGGCTTATCATCCGGAAGAGTATATGACTTGCCGCCGTCATCTTCATCCTCGATCTCTATTTTTGCGATCTTGACGGCCTGATCATAAACTCCGTATTTTTCACTGAGTTTGGTGCCGTACGTTGCAAAATCATAACCGGTTTTATATGCATCCTTTCCGTCGGGAATGCTTACTTTTGCATTGTAAACGTTGGCTGATCCCGAATAGGGCGTCAGGGTGATCTTATAGCGCTTGGCATCGATCTTAGCAAGGCTTGCAAGTCCGAGTTCGGCATCATTTCTGTTCTTATAATAGGACTGATAAAGTGTAATGTTTTTAACGGAGGGAGGGCTGTTTGTTTTTTTGACCGGCTGCGCAACTGCATATACCGTTCCGATCATGTCGGAAGGGCTGCTGACCCTGACTTTATCGGTTGTTGTGAGCACCCGGACGGTGGAAGGAACGGTCTTGGGAGAGATGGTATAACTTACTGTTGCCGAACCATTGAAGAGCTTTCCGTCTCCCTTTATTGTAAGAGTTCCCGTGCCGATATCTTTATTATTTGAAGCAGAAAGCGTGAGCGTAACCCTGCTCTGATCATTTCTCGTTGGATCTCCGTTATCTGTTACGGTAAAGGACTGTCCGTTAAAATAGAAGCTGCCGAGCCACTTGTCGGCTCCACCGGGATCAACGGGACTGATGATATGGGATTTAGCATAAGAACCCTTACCCAAAACTATCTTTATGACAGACGGCATGGAACCTCCGGCGTTCATATATGATTTTTCCGGGAAGGACACGGTGAGCAGATCGTTGGCGACAGCTTCTTTCAGCGTAATTGCCGTTTTCCTGTAAGTGCCTCTGGCAGACTTGCTGTGATCGGTACCGGGACCGAAAGCAGTTGCCTTACGGTCGTAAGTTCCGGGCTCTTTGCTTATAACTGTTGATACGAGTTCGGAATTTGGACTCAGATAAGGCAGAGCCTTCTCATAATCATATTTGTCATAACCGGAATATGTGGTCTTATAATATGACAATTCATTGGATGGATCAATTGGTTTTACGGGACAGTTGGATTTATACGAATATTTATCGGCATCCAGTATATCATAGGTCCCGTCGTATTTTACGCTGCTGCTTCCGATGAACTTTATACCGCTGAATCCGGGCGCTGTACCCTTGATCGTAACCTTGCTCCTGGTTGTCTGACTTCCGAAATACTGTCCGCCGCTCACGGCCTCGATCCGTATTGCATATTTATTTGCCACAAATATCCCGTCCGAATTACTGTATTTTGCGTCACTTCTTTCAATTATGTAGGAACCGCTTTTCATCCGGCCCCAAACATAGTCGTAATCATCGCCGTCAAATATGAGTTTATAGGATGTGCTTTTAAGTTCCGTGCCTTCGGCATCTTTGACCTTTATTTTAAAATCCGAAGCATGATATGCACCGTATAATAGCTTCGAACGGTAGGGAACGCTCGACTTCCCTATGGATATCTTTGCATTGGCGAGGTCGTACTTTTTACTGTCCGTCACCCTGAACTGGCAGGGTTCGTAACTTTCATTTTTGTATGTGCACACTTTGGGATTTATATTAAAAGGAGCTTCCTTTGTCCCGTCTGCAAAAGTCTCACCGCGGTCCTGTCCAAACGCGGTACCGCAGTAATTTCCGACCCCGTTAACGGTATAGAGGTAATCACCGCTGTACTTGATCTCCCGAATGCTCGCATATGATGTTTTGTTCCACCTTATGCTGCCGGGATCATATTTGTATATTACGGGTTCGTAGTCTTTATTCGCCGCAAGGGTTGTAGTTTTTCCTTCTATCGTAAGTGTAACTTTCGGACTGGGATTCTCGGTTATCTGGTTATTCTTAAGTGAATATATATGCTTAAGCCCGTCTATCCTGGCGACAGTTTCGTTAAGCCCCAGATTGTACGGCTTGATGTCAAAATAAACCGTAGTTGAGAAGCCTGTATATTCATCAAGTCCGGTTATAAGGACACAGGGCCTCTTATTGTCCGGCAGGTTTAGAGATGCATACCTGTATCCGCCGTATCCGTCACTTTCAAGCTTCATCGATGCGGCCTTATTATTCTTGTATGACACCTTGTAATCCCTGCCAAATCTTAATTCGGTCTCATCTCCCGGAGCCCAGGTATTGGACGCACAATAATATACATGAAGATCCAGATCGTTTACGGTTGATTTCAGGGAACCGGAATTAACCTCCTGCAGACAGGATACGTGCGAACGCCCGTCGAAATATACATCCGGAACAGCCAGAGTGTATATGTTGAATGCTGATTTCCTGACGAGTCTGGCCTTATAATAATAATCGTGTCCGCCAAGGACGGTTTTCGGCAGGTTCTTATAGGCGTCCTCCGTAAAATCCGTTTCAATGATCTTTGAGAGATCCCGGCTTATCAGTGAATTGGCATAATCGCGCCCATCGTAATTGACCCTCCAGCTGCTTATGGCAAAATCGTTTATTTTGACATCTGTAAATCCGTATTCGGTGAGAGTTCTTATACGTATGATATCTGTCGGTTTCAGGACATCGGTAAGTAATTTGGACGTATTCAGGGCAACGTTGTTTTTGTAATTCAGTTCTTTTACAACACCCTCATATTCGATCGCAAAAGTGATCGTGTATTTGGTCTCGTCCGGGAAAATATATCCTTCCGGATCCCCGGCATCGTTCCCGGCGCTGTTGTCCGAAACGATATCATCCTGATCACCTGACGTATTATTTTCTTCTGCCGGCAATTCATCTGTTGCGCTCACATCGGTAGCGGCGTCATCCTCCAATTCATCGCCCGGAAAATCGGCGGTACCGGAAAGTACATCATCCGTAACCGTGCCGGCATCCGTACTTTCTTCATCATAAAGGCGGTCTTCGAATTCTGAGCCGGTTGTTTCGCTGCCGGATATTTCAAAAGCTCCGAAAGTATTGACCGGCAGGGCGGTGGCCAGCAGTGCTGCGATCAGTATAATGCCAAATGATGCGGATATCCTTTTTTTCATTATAAAACCTCCTCCTATATGCTGTTTCTCCGGTTGTCGTGCTTATGATCAATTTTATCACAGAAAGCCTCGGACTGTCACGGTTTCGGTCAGCACGGGTACAAAAATATAGAACAAAAGACAAAAATATCTTGCAAAAATGGTTTATTATTCCTTGTGGTATCGGGGATTTTTTTATATACTTATGATCAGATAAGATAAAAAATCGTGTAGGAAGGTCATATGTACAGACGAACAGTATCTGCAATCATAATAATAGTACTTTTGTGCCTTGTGCTTCGGGCGGATGATAATATCGTCATCACCGGCAGCGATCATTATATGCAGCCGGGAAATGATGAACTGGTGATTGATTCGGTTGAGATCGGAAGCCTGAACAGTGATGATATCCTGGGTGAAGAAGGCAATGCCGGAGATGATGAGGTTATCGTAATGGAAAACGGATTCGACCTTGTTATGGATCCGGGAGCGGGTGACACGGGCATTGATGAGGATATACTCTCGCAGGAGGAGATCGACATACTCAATGTTGTACCCGACGAGCCCGACAATGTTGTTGACAGTGAAGAGGATGATTATTTCGAGACGGATCAGGAATATGTATATGATGACAGGCCGTTTGACGCTTCTTATATAACCGGAGAGGGTGTCGACAGGATCCGCAAGGTCATGGTTGCTTATGCGGAGTCTCTTGGAGGCACATTCATGAGCCCGTATTATAAGGGCGGTGTGGCTGTCAGTATCCAGTGCTGTGCTTATGTGAATCAGGTATGGAAGCATGTTTTCGGTAAGGATATCTATGACCAGGGTGTCATGACAACGACGAGCCATGAAGGCGAGACTATATACAACTTCCTTGAAAGGACGGGTGCAAAGGCCGGGGATATCCTGTATGTGCGTTATTGGAAGATCAAGAAGAATGACTGGTCCTCACATTTTATGATCCTTCTGGATTATGACAGGACAGGAGTATATGTGACTGACGGTTATGAGACGGATGACGGAAGGTTTGTTGTCTGGCGTATAGACAAAAAGGCACTTTACGGAAAGTCAAACTTTTTCAAGAAGACCGGCAGCGACCGCGACAAGCCGAACAGCAAGCACTGGTCGGGCAAGGACGGAAGTTTTTTCAAGCTGTATCGCATGAGGCAGGAAGAATGGTGTGCTGCTGCCAATTCGGATTACAACGAATATGCGACAGATCCATATGTGCGTTCTGTATTTATGAGGACGAACAGAATGGAGGGAACATATACTATAAATGCTGTGGTCTATTCTTCGAACGGACTTGACAGGGTACAGTTCCCTGTATGGACGGCCGCTGACGGTCAGGATGACCTTTTGCCGGATTATGAGACGGATGAGGCGGCTTCGGGTGAGATAGAGGAACTTGGAGATGACCTGTATGAGGTGACTTATACCGTGAATATTTCCGATCACAATCAGGAATGCGGAAATTATATGGCTGAAATGTATATGTACGATAATGAAGGTATTCTCATCACTCACAGTCTTGATGCCGTCAACATGGACGGTGCACTCGGCAGCGTATGTGTGGATCACATCCCATGGAGCCTGGAGTGAGGAGGAACCATTCTGCGAAGCAGAATTCAGGATGGTTCCGACATTTGTCATGAGGGGTACCACGAAGTGGTGGAGTCCTTATGACATAGAAGGAGGGGGCAATTCCTTAAGGAGCATTAATTGAATGATAGCATTGGATCCAAGAGCCCTCGAATTTTCGAGGGCATTATGCAAATACAGTAACAAGGATGAGGATTTTCTTGAGGAGTTTGTAAGCAGGCTCGAGGCTTCGCCGGCTCTTTATAAGGAATTCATGTATTATATCGATCATCAGGATTTCCTGTGCGAGATGAACATAGAGGGGATAACCGTACCGGACATTCTGGTGTGGCAGGTGGACAAGTTCAAGGCCGGCATTGATGAAGGGCGGTTTGAACTTAAGTATAATCCTGACGCTATGCTGCTTGCGGCTTTCAACACGATGTATGATGTGGAGAAGGATCCGTCTGAGTATCTTGAGAATTTCCGTATGGTAACAGGTTCGGATTACGAGGATAAGATAAAGGGCTACTAGGGGATGAAGGTGCAGCCGTATGGATCATTGACGCTGCGGCCGGTAACGGGATCACTGTCGCAGAAGGTAGACAAGACCTACATCGGTTGAGTATATACAGTCATATTTTGAACGTACCAGTTCGTCCATCTGCGGGAGATAATCGGGAAGAGTATTGCTGCATATCATCCATTTTGGCGGGGTTTTATCAAAATAATCAAACAATTCTTTCTCAATGGATGGTTCCAGCGAGATGAAATACTGCAGATTGACCATATATTTATTGCAGGGCATTATATTATTGATCTCAAACCACTGCATGTCTATATCGAAAGAGAAAACACTTTTTTTATCATACTGAGGGATCAGGGCTCCCATGTTTTTGGAATCTTCGTAATATTTTGCATGGAATTCATTTCCGCTTTCTCTGGTCGTAAAGGTATTTATCTGGTTAAGTGTATCCTTGGAATAATGGAATGCGAAAACAAACAGCAGAAGCCAGCACAGAGTCTGTCTGAAATTCTTAAATATCACCAGAGGATCATACAGCCGGGCCATAAGAACGAGAGCCGTTATGAGACAGGGCATACCGGTTATGAAATAGTAGATAAAGGAATCGCCCAGATGAAGAGCGAGGTAAGTAATGATACACATGGGGAGCATAAGGACGCCGATGTTTACCGGAAGACGTTCTTTTTCGTTTTTTGACGGCAGCATATGCAGGATCGTGAATATGATCGAAAAGATCACTCCCGAAAGCTTTACCTCAAGCGACATTGAGAAGGCGTTTGACAGATCGGATGAACGTTTGAAACCGAAGATAAAGGTGCAGTAGAGCATCTTTAATATGCATCCGTGATAACCGTAATAGATGATCAGCGGAACCATCCCCCCAAATGCCCCGAGCAGAAAGTACAGTATGTAAAAAGCGAGCTTCTTATATTCCTTACGCATAAGGTGAAGGATGAAGACGCCGATAACAAGGCCGATGAGCGGCGCACCCGCAGTGATCTTCGAAAAGGCCATAACGGTAAAACTTAGTCCCGTTACTGCGGCAACAACATTCGGGTTTTGGAACCTGTTTTCTTCATGCTCCGGCATATCTGAAGGCATCATACCGTAGATCCTGAGGTTTAGGAAGATCGCGAGCAGGTTAAGCGGCAGGCAGAACTCCTCAAGGCAGTTCCCGCCCCACAGAAGCGAAGCATAGGGCCAGAGGAACAAGATCGATATGCCCAGGGATTTTCCGGGAGAGATATACAGCTTGCCGATCCTTATCATGAGTACGAGAGAGAAGTAGAGAGCAGCGATCTGTACGATGAATATCCCGTTAAGCCCTCTGTGTATGAGCTGCCCGAGCGCTTCGATAAAGAAAAAATACGGGCCCTTCAGATCGTAGAAGTCTCTGTACGGAACCTTACCCTCAAGGATCCCGCGCCCCACTAAAGTGAAGAAACTTGCATCACATCCGTACCAGTTCTTATAAAGCGGACTTGTCCACAGTGAGAACACATAAATAAAAGCAGCCGACACCGGCAGCAGCATCGCATATATCACCCACGCTACGGTTCCTTCCGAAATCCCGCATATCCTGTTTTTGACCTTTACAAATAATTCCTTCATCCTGCCCTCGATTATACCATAAAATAAGCCACGGGGACGGTTCTTTTGCCACATTTTCCGCAGAACCCGAACCCGATAAAACAGTATTTCCGACACAACATATTGCCGCGTACATATTGCATACCACCATATTTTGTGCTAACATTAGCACGGATACGAAAGGTGTAAACATGTACGCGGCATTGTTTATTTTATGGATAATCTTTAACGGAAGGTTAACGCCGGAAGTGGCCGTTATAGGTCTCATTGTATCGGCGTTTATCTTCCTATTTATTTGCAGATTTATGGATTACAGCATTAGGAAGGAAAAAATGCTGTATATTCTTGCGCCGTGGATGCTTAAGTATTTTTTCATATTGTTGACTGAAATAGTCAAGGCAAATTTTGCCACGGCAGCCTTCGTATTGAATCCCAAAATTGAGGTGGAACCCAGGATCGTGACATTTAAGCCGGACATACATTACGGCTTTCTTAAGGTTGTGCTCGCGAACTCGATAACGCTTACTCCGGGAACGGTTACCGTCAATATCGAGGACGGCGAATACACGGTGCATTGCCTCGATCCGGATCTGGCTACGGACATAGGGGATTCCGTTTTTGTACGCGAGATCATGAAGGCACAGGCCCGCCTCGACCGGGTGAAGTAAGCTGCGGGGAGTCACGGCAACCAAAAGGAGATTTTTTGATATGACAGCAGGTGCGATCAAAGTACTGCTTATAGGAATAATGATCATTTATGCGATGCTGGTCGTGCTCGTGCTCATGCGCGCTGTCATCGGCCCGCGGGTGGCAGACCGTCTGATGGCCATAAACATGGTTGGTACGATCGGTATTTTTCTCATGGCCGTGATCTCGGTCATGCTTAACGAGGATTATCTGCTTGATGTTAGCATAATTTATGCGATGATAAGTTTCCTGTCGGTCGTTATACTGACCAAGGTCTACATGGGTGTGCATGAGGAAAATGTCTTAAAGCGGCATAAGATAGAGCGCGAGAAGCGGGAACAGGGGATAAAGGCCGATGATGACGAATGGGATAAGCTGTTAAAGAGCATCGAGGAAACCGAAGTCCCAACTCAGTTAAGGAAAAAATAGGTATCACAGATGGAATGGGTAAGATTTGTTTTTGCCGCGATATGCCTTGTTTTTGCGGCAGTTATGGAAAGCATAGCGGTATTCGGAGTATATAAGTTCAAGTTCGTAATGAACAGGATGCATGCGGCGGCTATAGGCGACACACTGGGGCTGATGCTGGGGGCGCTCGGACTTATCATACTCAAGGGAATATCGTGGTTTTCGCTTAAAATGTTTATCGTGGTCATCTTTTTATGGATGACGTCTGCGATCTCCTCACACGTGATCATGCGTATGGAATACAGCATAGATGAAGAGGCCGTGGCAGAGGAAACAGAGACGATACGTGATGTGAACAGTTCGGAGGTTTAAGATGAATTTTGTTATTTTGCTGCTTGCACTCTTCCTGATAGTATGTGCGATAGCGACGTGCATCCACAAGACGCTGCTCACGTCGATCATAATCTTCATGGCATACAGTACGATAATGAGCCTTATCTGGGCGCTTCTGGAATCCCCGGATCTTGCGATAACGGAGGCGGCCGTCGGCGCAGGTGTGACATCGATATTGTTTTTTGTAACTCTTAAAAAAATTCGGGCGATCGAAACGACCGAGATCGACCCGGGAAGCAAGGATAAGGACGCGGCTCTCAAGGAAGGGATCGGAGCGGAGTATAAATGAAAACCCCTGTTCTGAACAGTTAGTAAACGGATAAAGACATATGAGCAAAAAACGAAGTGACTACAGGTCGACGTTTTACAGCAGAATAGAGAATTTTGTCAACGGCAGGGAGGAGTTCCTCCTGTATAAGCCGAAGGGCAACACCGAGGCCAAGCAGCTTGAATCCCTTGAGGAGGAGCTTAC
>JAFSZZ010000074.1 GCA_017458765.1 Lachnospiraceae bacterium
AGTCCCGCAAACAGCGGATGAGGTGCATCGGGGCGGGACTTGAACTCGGGATGTGCCTGAGTAGCAAGGAAATACGGATGCTCCTTAAGTTCGATCATCTCAACTATCCTGTCGTCCGGAGATGTTCCCGACAATACCATTCCCTTATCTTCCAGTTCTTTTCTGTACTCATTGTTCACTTCATATCTGTGGCGGTGTCTTTCGTATATTATACCGTTTCCGTCTCTTATCTTATCATTATACAGTGAATATGCCTTTGTACCTACCTTCAATTTACACGGATAAGCTCCGAGCCTCAATGTACCTCCGAGATTTTCAACACCTTCCTGATCCGGCATTATGTGTATCACCGGATGTCCGGTATCGGGATCAAACTCCGTGCTCGATGCATCCTTGTAACCGAGGACGTTTCTGGCAAATTCGGTTATCGCAAGCTGCATTCCGAGACAGAGTCCCAAAAACGGGACATTATTTTCGCGTGCATAACGTATCGCAAGTATCTTGCCCTCGATCCCTCTTGTACCGAAACCACCCGGTACCAGAATACCCTGAAGATCATGCAGGTATTCATCAAGGTTGTCCGGTGTCAGTTCCTCCGAATCGATCCAGCGGATCTTAACCTGAGTCTTATTTGCTATCCCTCCGTGATTAAGTGCTTCCACCACACTTAAATAAGCATCATGCAGGGCAACATATTTTCCCACCAGGCCGATCTCCACGATATGCTCGGGATTGTGAAAATCCTCAACCATCTGCCTCCACGCCTCAAGGTCGGGCTTGGGACAAGGCAGCTTAAGACATTCGCATACAGCCTGGGCGAACTTTTCCTCTTCAAGCATCAGGGGTACTTCATAAAGTGATTTCGCGTCAAGATTCTGAAGCACATGCTCCTTCTTCACGTTACAGAACAACGATATCTTCTCCCGCATATGGTCGTCTATCGGATAATCGGAGCGGCACATAAGGATATCCGGCCAGATGCCCATGCTCTGAAGGCTCTTTACGCTCATCTGTGTGGGCTTGGTCTTCATCTCTCCGGATGCTTTCAGATACGGGATCAGAGTCACCTGGATTATGATCGCATTCTCGCGTCCGACCTCGGACTGGAACTGCCTTATCGCTTCCAGAAAAGGCTGGCTCTCGATATCACCCACGGTACCGCCTATTTCTATTATGGATATCGTTTCCTCGTCGGGCGTCGCAGCCTTATGGAATCTGTCCTTTATCTCATTGGTGATATGCGGGATCACCTGAACCGTGCCTCCGCCGTAATCACCGTGCCTTTCCTTATTGAGCACGGACCAGTATATCTTACCTGTCGTGACATTGGAATTTTTGTTAAGGCTCTCATTTATGAACCTTTCATAATGGCCCAGATCAAGATCCGTCTCCGTACCGTCATCCGTCACGAATACCTCTCCGTGCTGTATGGGGTTCATGGTTCCCGGATCCATGTTTATATACGGATCGAACTTCTGCATGGTCACATGATATCCCCGTGCTTTAAGAAGTCTTCCGAGAGATGATGCGGTTATTCCCTTGCCAAGGCCCGATACCACTCCGCCTGTTACAAAAACATATTTGATCATGGTCCCTCCCCTCCTTACACTTAATGTCCTGACTCTCCATAGTTTGACAGTACCCTTGCGGAGGGATCGTTTACGTTACAGCCCTCCCACTCCTTATTGGGCATCCAGAAATCCTTAACCATTTCGGACTGTCCCGGATAATACTCTTCAAATATCTCACGATACAGCAGCGATTCCTTCGTAAACGGACGTGCATGATCATATTTAAGGATCCGTTTCTCATACTCTTCATCAGTGTATTTTGACTCTGCATATTCCTTAAGATGATCGACCATGGAATGACCTACGGCATCCGAAAACGCAGCCTTTTCGCGCATCAGGATGTCATACGGAAGATAATCCCCTTCAAACGCATGGCGCAGAAGATACTTGCCCTTACCGTAAACATTCATCTTCCTGGCCGGATCTATGCTCATCACATACTGCACAAAATCAAGATCCCCGAACGGTACACGCGCCTCAAGCGAATTCACCGAAATACATCTGTCCGCCCGAAGCACATCATACATATGTATCTCATCTATCCTTTTAACGGCCTCCTTCTGGAACTCTTCGGGACTTGGTGCAAAATCCGTATATTTATATCCGAAAAGTTCATCGGATATCTCCCCCGTAAGCAGTACCCTGATATCCGTGTCTTCATGGATGGCCTTACATACGAGATACATACCCATGCTCGCTCTTATCGTTGTTATATCATAGGTTCCGAGCAGAGCTATCACATTCGGAAGTTCTCTTATAACATCTTCTTTTGTGATGATCACCTCGGTATGTTCGCTGCCTATATAGTCTGCAACTTCTTTTGCATATTTAAGATCGATCGCATCCGTGCTCATTCCTATCGCAAAGGTTTTAATGGGTTTATCAAGCAGCTTCTGCGATACTGCGCAAACAAGCGAACTGTCAAGTCCTCCGCTCAACAAAAAGCCTATGGGCGCATCCGAATCAAGTCTCTTCTTTATGCCCGCAACCAGTTTTTCATGTATGTTTTTGCATATCGTATCGATATCATCGTTTACGATCTTATCCACCTTGGTCATGCTGCGATAGCAGACGAACTTACCGTCCTTATAATAGTGGCCGGGCGGAAAGGGTGATATCTTCTTAACTATCCCGACAAGGTTCTTTGCTTCGGAAGCAAATACGATCTCATCGCTTTCCGTGTATCCGTAATACAGAGGGCGGATCCCTATCGGATCTCGTGCGGCAATGAGCGATTCCGTTTTTGCATCATATATGATACATGCATATTCCGCATCGAGCATTTTAAACATTTCAGTCCCGTACTGCTCATACATCGGAAGCAGGATCTCACAGTCTGAATCACTTGCAAAGGTATATCCTTTGGCTATCAGTTCCTCCTTGACCGGCCTGAAACCGTATATCTCTCCGTTACATACCAGACGATCACCGCCCAGCGAAAACGGCTGCATCCCCTCTTCGGAGAGTCCCATTATCGACAGCCGTTCAAATCCCATGAGCCCGTTCTTAAGCTCAATGATACGCTGCATATCGGGACCTCTTGACGTTGTCTTGTCAAAATGCTCCTTGAATTCTTCTTTCGTAAGGCTTCTGCCCAGATAACACATTATCGAACACATTTATTTTTCCTCCTCGATCGTATTGCCCTGTCATTTATCATCTATAGTCGAAACCGTTATCGTCAGTTCTTCCAAAACATCCAGCAGGACCCTTACCGTATCCAGGGATGTGAACATCGTTACGTTATTCTCTATTGCGGTACGGCGTATCGCAACTCCGTCACCGTAATGGACACCTGACAGTATCGCACGCGTATTTATAACATAACTGACGTGACCGGATCTGATCCGTGCAAGTACTTCCTCGCTCCCCTCACTGATCTTATGACGAAGCTTAGTCTTTACCCCGTGTTCTTTCAGAAATTCCGCCGTGACCGTGGTGGCTTCAATGTTAAAACCAAGATCATAAAATCTCCTGATGAGAGGAAGGGCCTCTTCCTTATCCTCATCGGCCAGGGTGACGAGTACCGTTCCGTAATTCTGCAGTTTAACACCCGATGCTATCATTGCCTTATACATCGCCCGGTGCAGCTTATCGTCATATCCTATCGCTTCACCGGTTGACTTCATCTCAGGAGACAGATATGCGTCCATCCCCCGAAGCTTATTAAACGAAAATGCCGGTGCCTTGACATACCATCTCTTCTGTTCCGTGGGATACAGAGTAAAGATTCCCTGTTCCTTAAGACTGACTCCGAGTATCGCAAGCGTTGCGATATCGGCAAGAGAATATCCTGTGGCCTTGGATAAAAACGGGACTGTACGTGAAGAACGCGGATTGACTTCGATTATGTACACGTCCTCGTTTCTGTCCACAATAAACTGGATATTGAAAGGTCCCACAATCCCGATACCGAGTCCAAGCTGCTTTGTGTACCTTAATATCGTACCCTTCACCTTATCCGATATGCTGTATGGCGGATACACACTCATCGAATCTCCCGAATGCACTCCGGTACGCTCGACAAGTTCCATGATCCCGGGTACAAACACATCAACCCCGTCGCACACCGCATCAACTTCGACTTCCTTGCCTCTTATGTATTTGTCCACGAGAACCGGCCTGTCTTCGTCTATCTCAACCGCCGTCTTAAGATAATGCTTAAGTTCCTCCTCGCCCGCAACTATCTGCATTGCACGTCCTCCGAGTACAAAGGACGGCCGCACAAGGACCGGATATCCTATCTCACCTGCTCTCTTTATTCCTTCATCTATGCTTGTGACCGCATAACCCTTCGGCTTTGGTATATCAAGTTCATCCAGAAGCCTGTTAAACTCATCCCGGTCTTCTGCCCTGTCTATCGCATCGCATCCTGTTCCTATTATCTTAACTCCCCGATCCCGAAGCGGTCCCGCCAGATTGATGGCCGTCTGGCCTCCGAGGGAAGCTATGATACCCTCCGGTTTTTCAAGATCTATTATGTTCATCACATCTTCAACACACAGAGGCTCAAAATAGAGCTTATCCGAGCAGCTGTAATCGGTCGACACGGTCTCGGGATTATTATTGATGATTATCGCTTCATATCCGGCCTTCCTTATCGTGCCAACAGCGTGTACCGTTGAATAATCAAATTCGATACCCTGCCCTATCCTTATCGGACCGGAACCAAGTACGAGTATCTTTTTTCTGTCCGTTATAACGGACTCATTTTCATCCTCATAGGTCGAATAGAAATACGGGACATAGCTTTCAAATTCGGAAGCACAGGTATCGATCATTTTATAGACGGGGTATATGTCGTTATAACGTCTTAATTCATATACCTCCCTCTCCGTCATATCCCACATATCAGAGACCGCTCTGTCGGAAAATCCGATACGTTTTGCTTCCCTTAAGTATTCCACATCTCCCTTATTGGATCTGAGCTCATTTTCCATGGCAATGATGTTTCCGAGCTTACGTATGAACAGCATATCTATCCCTGTTGCCATATGGATGACCTCATATCCCGTATTCCTGCGTATCAGTTCGCCTATCGCGTATATCCTGTCATCCGTTCCGATCGCGATATATTTTTCAAGATCATCTGTCTCCATATGATCGAACTTCGGCATATGCAGATGATATGCACCCTGTTCAAGACTTCGGACCGCCTTTAACAGACTTTCCTCGATAGTCCGTCCTATGCTCATGACCTCACCGGTTGCCTTCATCTGGGTACTCAGACTGTTATTTGCATCTGCGAATTTGTCAAACGGAAACCTCGGCATCTTGGTAACCACATAATCAAGCGACGGCTCAAAGGATGCGGGTGTATTTACAAGCTGTATCTCATTTAAAAACATCCCGACGCCTATCTTGGCCGATACTCTTGCTATCGGATAACCGCTTGCCTTGCTCGCAAGCGCCGACGAACGTGAAACCCTCGGATTGACTTCTATCAGGTAGTAACTGAGCGATCCCGGATCGAGGGCAAACTGTACATTGCAGCCTCCCTCTATCTTCAGTGCCCTTATTATCTTAAGCGCGCTGCTCCTTAACATCTGGTATTCCTTATTGGTAAGTGTCTGCGAAGGACACACCACGATCGAATCCCCTGTATGTATCCCGACGGGATCGATATTTTCCATATTGCATATGGTTATCGCCGTGTCATTCGCATCCCGCATAACTTCGTATTCAATTTCCTTATAGCCCTTTACGCTCTTTTCAATGAGTGCCTGTGATACCGGAGAAAGTGTAAGGGCATTTTTCATTATCTCCCTGAATTCTTCCTCATCATCCGCAAAACCTCCGCCGGTGCCTCCAAGGGTATATGCCGGTCTTATAACGACCGGATATCCTATCTCTTCCGCCACTTTAAGACCTTCCTCCATCGATGAAGCAACAGCCGACGGAAGCACCGGTTCACCGATACTTAAACACAGTTCCCTGAAAAGCTCCCTGTCCTCAGCCTTCTCTATGCTGTCTATGCATGTCCCGAGCACGGTAACATTACACTCATCGAGTACTCCCTTGCGTGACAGCTGTACCGCGAGATTGAGCCCTGTCTGTCCTCCTATCCCGGGCAGTATCGCATCGGGTCTCTCACGTCTTACTATCCGCGCGGCATATTCGAGTGTCAGGGGCTCCATATACACTTTGTCAGCTATCTGAGTATCGGTCATTATGGTAGCCGGATTCGAATTACAGAGTATGACCTCATATCCCTCTTCCTTAAGAGCAAGGCAGGCCTGCGTTCCCGCATAATCGAATTCGGCCGCCTGACCTATGACTATCGGTCCGGAACCTATGACCATAATTTTTTTGATCGATGTATTCTTAGGCATCCCGATCCCCCTGTTCCATCATTGAGATGAATCTGTCAAAAAGATAAGTACTGTCACAGGGACCCGGTGCGCTCTCCGGATGGTATTGCACACTGAATACCTTATCCTTACTGCATCTGACTCCCTCAACCGTATTATCGAGAAGATTGATATGTGTGATCTCAAGCCCGGTCCCCTTAATACTGTCCGCATCAACAGCATAGGAATGATTCTGTGAAGTTATCTCGATCTTCCCTGTAATGACATCCTTAACGGGATGATTTCCTCCCCGATGTCCGAACTTAAGCTTGTAAGTCCCGGCTCCGTATGCAAGACTTATGATCTGATGCCCGAGACAGATCCCGAA
>JAFSZZ010000075.1 GCA_017458765.1 Lachnospiraceae bacterium
ACATACTTATCTTTCTTCATATTATCTTAATTCTCCCATTTCCATAGCCAGATCTTCGTGGAATTCATCCTCTTCCTTCCTGCCTTCCAGATTGCCGTTGTAACTCCCTATGGTCACACCGTTTTTAACCGGAGCAAGAAAAATGCCCACGATCATTCCGAAAAACAGTCCAACCAGAAGTATCAGTATCTTCTCTCTTCTTCTGTAAAGCGCATAAACAAGCCTTTTTACATAACTTTTCATAACCCTTCTCCTTTATCGTTATTTTTTGGTCAATGTTCTCTTCTTACGACTCCTGAACAAAAGCACTGTCCTTGCCGGTACCCTGACCTGCTTGTTGCCGTTATCATCAAGCATTACCGGATAGTATCTGTCAGATCCCGTATCCGTATCCGTACAATATGTCCATTCCACATCCTTTGGCAGCTTGGGCAAAGCAAAGAAGTGATCTTCCCAATGCATATTTGTTGCCATATAGAAGAAATCATCGGCCTTTCCTTCACCCGCATAATAACCGCAGAGCAATATACCCACATGCCTTATATGCGTATCCATCTGCGGATACCATGCATTTTCGGAATGGTATGATATATCGGGATAACCGCATGATCTGTTATCAAGAAGTGTCGCTTCCTTCTCCATCCTTAATACGGGATGTGAACGTCTAAGCGCGATAAGCGACTTTACATATTCATACAATTCGGTACTACGCCTGTTTCTCTTCCAGTTAAGCCAGGTGACTTCATTATCCTGACAGTAGGGATTATTGTTTCCCCCCTGCGAATTCATGAATTCATCACCCGCCATGAACATCGGCGTTCCCTGCGAAAGCATCAGCAGACAGAACGCGTTCTTAAGCTGCTTCATCCGAAGCTTTAATATCGCATTTTTGCGGGTGCTTCCCTCAACGCCGCAGTTCCAGCTGTAATTGTAACCCGTACCGTCCTTATTATCCTCGCCGTTAGCCTCATTATGCTTATAATCGTAACTTACCAGATCGTTCAACGTAAAACCGTCATATGATGTAAGGTGGTTGATCACCTTGATCCTGTCAGGATTACAGCGCTGTCTGAACAGGAACTTATGGAGCATATCCTCATCGCTCTTAAGGAAGCGGCGTACATCAACAACATAATCCTGGTTATATTCCGCAAGGAATGTATTAACGCAGTTATCTGCCGAGAATATCCCGTCAGCATCATATCTCTCATAATAAAGCTTGGTCTGCGTGAGTGCGGGATCCGTTGCAAGCACATCCAGCGGAAGCCGGCTTCCGTAGATATGGAAACCGTCGATATGATATTCTCTTACCCAGAATCTCAGACAGTCTGTTATAAGATTGCGGTTTACGTTCGAAGGAAAATAGAACTGCATTACCACTTCAATACCTGCCTTATGCAGCGCCTTTACCATATCCTTGAATTCTTTTACCGAATCACCCGAAAAAGCATACTGCGGCTTCGGTACAAAATACGAACCCTCCTTGAAGCCCCAGTAGTTTATGCGATGCTCCGTAAGAGTGTTGTTTCCGTCTTCGTCTATAGAATTGGATCTGTAATCCTTAAGCACTTCACACTCTATAAAATCATAAGCCGGCATCAGTTCGATCTGTGTTATACCAAGTTCCTTAAGATAATCCGTCTTCTCGTTAATGCCCATGAAAGTACCCTTCCCCTTGACACCGGAGGAAGTATGCCTTGTAAATCCCCGCACATGTAGCATATAGCCTATCACCTTGTTAAACGGAAGCCTTAAGGGCTTATCGCCTTCCCAGTCATATGACGGATCGTACACCATGCATCCGTCCCCCCTGACATTACGCTTAAAATCGCCCCATTTGTAGCGCGATTTTAACTTCATTGCATAGGGATCGCGTATGTATTCACCGTCCCTGGTATAATTATAACTGATCTTATCCTCATTTATACCGGATACTATAACGGAATGAACGTTTCCCGAAACATGATAGTCGTTCATATTTATATTGCATATATTTTTTCCCTGCTCATTATGTATCTTAAGGATCACCCTGCTCTTTTCAGGATATGACAGACAAAACTGCACTCCCTCTCCGGTAGTTGAAGCGCCGTATGGAAATACCTTACCTAAAGATAGATCGATCTTATTCATTCTCTGTTCTTTCCGCGTGGGATCACGCTGTTATCTGGCTTTTCCGCATTGCACTAACGCACAACACGACATATTATTATAGCACACGGCTTATTATACTTCCACATTTTAACTTTAAATTCATATAATATCGTCTTTAAAACCTGCTTCAGCCAGGAATCTCGATTCCCTCTTTCCGTAACTGTCTTTTCGCCTTCCGACAAGGAAAAGATGTTTCCTGCATCTTGTCATCGCAACATAAAAAAGCCTTCTTTCCTCTTCCATGGCGTCTGCCGTAACGCAATGCTTCCCGGGGAACACGCCTTCCTGAAGACCTAAAATAAAAACATTGTCAAATTCAAGGCCTTTGGAACCGTGTATAGTCATAAGATAAATGCTCTCATCCCTTTCCCTGTTGTTATCCGCATTGTCTCCTGCCTTTGTTTCCTTACTGTCTATCGCATTGAGCCACTCCCTTATACCCATATAGGCTCTCGATCTGTCCGTAATATCTTCTATCGCTTCCTCAAGATCGGTTTTCCGGTTTTTAAAATACCGCTCTCCTATATATCTGCACATACCCATACCCTTAAGTATGTAATTAAGAGCGGCATAGCAGTTAAGATCCCTGATAAAATCCATATCCTTAAATAGACGGCTTAAGATCCTTACACTCTCATCATCACCTCTGTAATACTCAAGCATTGCCCTTCTGTCTGCGATCTCCCCGGTCATGCATTCCCTCGTAAGCCCTCTAAACGGCCTGTTCAGTATCCTTAACAATGCTTCCCTCGAGTCTGTGACCGCAAGCCTTAAATACGCTGTTATATCCTTTACCCACTCTTTATCGTAAAAACCTTCCCTGCTGTCCTTTCTTACATACGGAATACCGTTTTTCCTTAACGATTCTTCGATAATATCTCCGCTCTGTGATATACGGTACAATATCCCTGTTGTCTCTTTTTTTGATCCGTCTTTTTTCATACGCACGGATATCTCATTTAATACGCTCAGGCAGAATCCTGCTTCTTCCTCCGCCGTATGTACCAGATGGTAAGTCACACAGTCTTTTTTTGCTTCGTTTATACAGCTTTGCCTTTTATCAAATCTGTTTTTATTATTTGAGATAAGTTTATACGCCGTATCGGCGATCTCCTGCGGACAGCGGTAATTGTAAACGAGCTTTAAGACACTCAGATCCAGAAGATCATCCTTAAGCCTTTTCATTACATCCGGCACCGATCCTCTGAAAGAGTATATCGACTGATCGTCATCACCCACACAGAAAATATTCTGTTCCTTACCCGCAAGCAGCCTTAAGACTTCATACTGCCTTGAGTCTATATCCTGAAATTCATCCACAAGGAAATATCTGTATCTTGAGCGCCATTTCTCAAGGATCTTATCGTTGCTCTTAAGCATCTTAAGACAGTCATTTATCATATCATCAAAATCAAGCAGTCCTTCTTCCCTGCACTGTCTTAAATACGGTTCAAAGATCAGTTCAAGGCATGCTTTTTCATCATCGTTAAGTTCATCAAGAAGTCTGTTTATTCCCATCTTCTTAATGCTTATACATTCTGTCATCCTTGATAATCCTGCAGGATCTTCAAAAATACCGGCACCTGTTCTGCCCAGGATTCTTTTCAGTATTTCAGTTTTTTTCTTATTTGTCAGGATCTCGCCGGATCTGTACAGACCCTGGCTTTTTAAAATATGGTAAAATATGGAATGAAATGTACCGAATGTTACCGGATATGTTTCATCTGCTTTAGATCGGAAACGCCTGCTCATCTGATCTGCCGCGGCTCTGGAAAACGTAAGGACCAGGATACTTCCGGGATCGATGCCCTCATTTTCTATAAGATGGAGCACCCTCCCGACTATCACCGCCGTTTTTCCCGAACCCGGCCCGGCAAGCACCAGCATCGGGCCGTCTCTGTGCGTGACAGCCCGGTACTGTTCATTATTGAATTTCATCAACTACGGATCACCTCATTTATTCTTCGTCAATATCAAATTCCTCATTATCAAGGAATTCGTCAAACGCATCGGCTACAGCTTCATATTCATCATCATCCTCGATGTATGTAAGCACAGGCTCCTCGTTGGGATCGTCTTCGTTCTCGCTGTAACGGTAAAACCATACCTCTCCGTCCTTGCTCTCACCCTTTTCATCTATCGGCAGGAGCACTATATAGTCCTTACCGTCAACCTCAAGTATCGTTATGACCGCACAGTTTGCAACCGTACCGTCATCAAGCTCGAGTTCTACGGTCATCTCCTCTTCGGGAGTGTTGTCATCAATGTCTCTTAACTCTTCTTTTGCCATGATCTTCTCCTTATTTAAGTCTTGAAATACCGTCCTTTATCCTTCTTATAGATTCCTCTTTTCCGAGCACTTCCATTATCTCGGTTGCACCTCCCGGCGTCATCTGCTTCCCTGATAAAGCCGTACGTATCGGCCACATCACGTATCCGTTCTTGACACCTTCCTGCTCGACATACTTACTGAGCATCGCATAAAGGGCATCATTACTGTAATCATCCTGTGCTTCCAGAAGAGGTAGCACATCTTCAAGCACCTTTAGTGAAGTCTCTTCATTAGTCTTCATCTTCTTGTGCGTATACATGCTTATATCGTAATCGGGCAGTTTTTCGAAGAAATCTATATGATCCTTTATGTCGGGGAAGATCTCTATCCTTGTCTTGACCATCTGCGCGATCCTCTTAAGATCCAGATCCTTCGATATGACTTCCTTTATGTACGGTTCCGCCTTTTTGTAAAACTCATCGAAATCCATCGCCTTAATGTATTCGCCGTTCATCCATTTAAGCTTGGTAAAATCAAACACGGCGGGAGATTTGCTCATGTGGCGGTAATCGAACTTGCTTATGAGTTCATCAAGCGACATGATCTCCTGATTGTCCTCCGGACTCCATCCGAGCAATGCAACGAAATTTACGACTGCTTCGGATACAAAACCCTGCTCGATAAGATCTTCATACGAAGAATGTCCGCTTCTTTTACTCAGTTTCTTATGTTCTTCATCCGTTATCAGCGGGCAATGTACATAAACAGGCACTTCCCATCCGAAAGCATCATACAGCCTGTTGTATTTCGGAGATGAAGACAGATATTCATTGCCTCTTACAACATGTGTTATACCCATAAGATGATCGTCGATAACATTTGCAAAATTGTAAGTGGGATATCCGTCCGATTTTATTAAGATCATATCGTCAAGTTCGGAATTATCAACGGTAATATCTCCGTATATCTCATCATGGAAGGTCGTGGTCCCCTCATTGGGATTGTTCTGCCTTATCACATAGGGCTTGCCTTCCGCAAGGTTCCTTTCGATCTCCTCCCTGTCAAGATGCAGGCAGTGCTTGTCATATACGCTTATCTCCTTACCGTCGACAACCTGTGTGAGGCTCTCAAGCCTTTCCTTGTCACAGAAACAGTAATAAGCCTTCCCTTCGTCTATCAGCTGTTTTGCATATTTAAGATAAATACCCGAAGCCTGCCTCTCGCTCTGGACATAGGGACCTACTCCACCGTCCTTGTCAGGGCCTTCGTCATGGATGAGTCCCGTATTCTGCAACGTCCTGTATATTATATCAACTGCCCCTTCCACATATCTTTCCTGGTCGGTATCTTCTATCCTTAACAGAAAATCACCGCCCTCATGCTTTGCTATAAGATATGCATACAATGCAGTCCTCAGATTACCGACATGCATCCTTCCTGTCGGTGAAGGAGCGAATCTTGTTCTTATCTTTGTCATTTTGATTACCTGCCTTTATGATTTAACAATATTTATACCACACGAGCGGTCAACAAGTAAAGTCCGTTAAAAGCGAGTACGGCTTTTTCTTGACTGTACCCGGTTTCAATGTTATAAATTATATGTTCTATTAATCTCTTATGAGGAAAAACTATGAGTAATCTAAAGCATTTGGAAGATGTCATGCAGGTGGCTCCGCTCAAGCTTGTCATCCATGACAGCATCGCAGATCTCGGACGTCAGGTCAATGAATATCTTGTGGAAACACGCAGACAGGTTAATCAGGGTAATCTAAGTTCTCCTGCTTTTCAGGGATATCAGTGTGACGATTACATAGCCGACTGTGAGTGCCCCCGGTTTGGATCCGGAGAAGGAAAATGCATTTTTCACGAATCCATCAGAGGCAAGGATCTGTACATACTTGCGGATGTTGTCAATCACAGTCTCACTTATCCGATAAACGGCTTTGTTAATCATATGTCACCCGATGACATCTATCAGGATATAAAGAGGATAATAGCCGCTTCTGCGGGCAAGGCTCACAGGATAACGGTGGTAATGCCGTTTTTGTATGAGAGCAGGCAGCACAAACGTTACGGCCGCGAATCTCTTGACTGCGCATATGCGATAGAAGAACTGAGTGAAATGGGTGTTACAAACATCGTAACCTTTGACGCTCACGATCCCAGAGTTCAGAATTCGGCTCCGCTTTGCGGCTTTGATAACTTTCAGCCACCTTACCAGTTCATACGTACTCTTCTTCATTATGAGAAGGACCTGGTCATCGATAAGGATAACCTTGTTGTTATCTGCCCTGATGAAGGCGCACTTCCGAGAGCCGTATATTTTGCAGGTGTCCTCGGCGTGGATATAGGAATGTTTTATAAGCGCAGGGATTTTTCAAAGGTTGTGAACGGCAAGAATCCGATAGTCGCACATGAATTCTTAGGTGATAATATAGACGGCAAGGATGTTATCGTAATTGATGATATCATTTCATCGGGCGGAAGCATGATCGATACCTCACGCCAGTTAAAGGCAATGAATGCCAAGCGCGTATTTATCTGCTGTACCTTCGGTCTGTTCACGGACGGACTTGAAATGTTTGATAAGGCATATGAGAAATGCTGGTTTGACAGGATCGTTTGTACAAACTTAAATTATCATACACCCGAACTGTATAAGCGTCCTTATTATATCGAAGCAAACATGAGCAAGTTCCTTGCATCGATAATTAACTTCCTTAATCACGATGTGGCTCTGTCCAAGGTCCACACGCCTACCGAGAAGATAAACGAGATACTCGCCAAATACAACAGACGTGAATATGTTGAAGAACCGCTTGGATAGCGGTTCTTCTTTTTCTATTTATCGAAACTCTCTCTGCGTGCCGTCGATGTCCTCATCTTCTCCTTGAGTGCTTCTTCGTCCTCACTTTCAATATATTTCCTGATGCTTGAAAGCTCACCTATGAACGCATCCATCTCACTGAGTAAAGCTTCCTTGTTCATGAAGAAAAGCTCGGTCCACATATTTTCGTTTATTCTGGCTATCCTCGTAAGATCCCTGAAAGAATCGCCTGTATAATCGGCGATCTTTGGATCATCATGGCAGGTCATAAGGGAAACCGCAATGCAATGTGTCAACTGTGATACATATGCTATCATCCTGTCATGCTCAGCGGGCGACAGTACGGAAACCTTCCTGCAGCCGAGTATCTGTCCCAGGTTTGAACACCACTTTACTGCCTCTTTTGAATTCTTCTCTGTGGGGACAACAATAAAATTGGCATCCCTGAATATCCTGTCATCCGAATTCTCAACACCGGACAGTTCCCTGCCCGCCATGGGATGTGATGCTATGAATTCAACGTCTTCCCTCAGTATATCCTGTATATCATAGACTATATTGCCCTTTATGCCCGTCACGTCCGTTATGATTATACCCGGCTTGAACATAGCCTGATTTTCCCGTATCCAGTCGCAGATGATCCTGGGATAGACCGCAAAGATTATGGTATCCGCTTCGGAAATGATCTTCTTATCGGCATGGTCCGAACCCTCATCTATTATTCCGTTATCCAGAGCATATTCGACAGAACTCTTCCTTGCATCAATGGCGCTCACCGAATATCCCAGCCGTTTCAATGCCTTGGCATAGCTTCCTCCCATTAATCCAAGACCTACTATAAGTATTTTCCTGTTATTTATCCAATCCATATCATATCCTTTCAGATCATGCCTTATCGGTTTGTTTATTTTCCAAAATATGTTCCTTAAGATGATCCATTGCCTTAATATAACCGTTTATACCATGACCTGATATCGTTTCGATACAGGCCTTTCTGATATAACTTATCTGTCTGAAATCCTCTCTCTCATCAACCTTTGAAATATGCACTTCTATCGCAGGTATCGAAACGGCTTTCAGCGCATCAAGTATCGCCACGCTTGTATGTGTATAGGCCCCGGGATTTATCACTATACCGTCAACCTTCCGATAACACTCCTGCAGCATATCCACGAGGTCGCCCTCATGATTACTCTGCATTACTTCAACCTCTGTATCTGTATCTTTTGCGTGCTGCTCTATCAGCCTTACAAGATCTTCATAAGTGGTCCTTCCGTAAATATCCGGTTCCCTTATTCCCAACATATTTATGTTTGGTCCGTTTATAACCCTGATCTTCATATATTCCCCTTTCATTTGTATGCGGATCTTAAACTCTTTCATCCTGCGCGGTTCTTTCGTAGCGCGCGTTATATTAATCTGATTCCCGGGTCTTATCACGTTCGTCACTGTTATTTAATTTCCCGAAAAACATATATGCTGCCGCAGCACCGGGCAGAAAGCCTATAACATAAGCAAGCGGCTGTGCTTCCTGTATCCCCGATATACCTCGTATACGTGCAAGTATCAATAACACGGGAATAAAAATGAGGCCGTTTCTCATCATCGATAAAAGAGAGG
>JAFSZZ010000076.1 GCA_017458765.1 Lachnospiraceae bacterium
CCTTATCTCGCCTACCTTTTTGTCCATTCCGCCCGCATAATCCGAAGGTTTTTCATAGGCAAACACCGAAAATACAAATCCCCCGAATCCTGCTTCCTTTGACTCCTTATCATATACGAAGTATCCGTTCTTCCTGCTCTCCGTCACATACTTACCTTCAAGTTCCTCAGGCATCGTGATCTTGAATATCTCGTTTTCGGCTTCCTGATTGATGGTAACATCATCACCGTAGATAGTGGCAAAATCCTCACACATTGAGATTGGCTCAACTCCGTGGGCATTGCACCACTCAGTAAGATCATCAACCTTCTTCTGATTGCCGTATTCCCTCTGGAAATCATCACACATGACCATATATGCCTTGCTTAAATACTTATCGTTATTGACGGTGTACTGCTGCATGGACATATCACCCGCCGTATTTCCGAAAGCAAGTACCGGGACCTTTCCGATCTCCTCCGATATCATGGTTACCTTGTTCATCTTTATGGTCTTTATGATAAGGTCTCCTCCAAAGATCACCTTATCATCGGGCTGATACTGATAAACCATTCCGTCTTCCTCACCCTGACCGGAAGCGACCATTGTATAAGTCATACCGATGACTCTGTTTTCGGGTACGGGGATCACGTCCTTTATGAGCGCACGTACCACGGTCCTGTCGGAACCGCTTACCACATAACACTGGAAATCATTCGCATCCAGGTATTTAACAAGGGAAACCATCGGTTTATAGAACGCATCTCCTCTTGTAAGGTTATTAAAACCTTCCGCTTCAGACTTCATGAACTCTTTTGTGTATTCCTTGAGTTCATCCGGCGTCATTCCGGCGTAAGCCTTACCCGCATATTCGGCATGCAGTCTCTCTGAATTGTCGGGCATCGCTCCCTGCTTATGAACCGCATCATTCAGTTCCTGTGCAAAGACCATCATATCCTCGGGAGCTTCGTAATCCTCATCATAAAGTGCCCTGTGTATGAACATCATATACTCAAAATATGACGGATAAAGTTCCCCCATAAGAGTTCCGTCAAGATCGAATACCGCGATACGGTCTTCTACGGGGATAAAATCATCCGAACTTTCATCCGTTACTTTTTTTACATAATCGGTTATGGATGCTGCGGCTGCAGATCCTTCGGTCCAGTATTCAAGCTCCGCACCGTCCTTTTCTTCTTCCGCGCCCGTTTCTTCCTGCGAAGCATCTGCCTTTTCATCAACCGTAACGCCATTCTCATTGATGTTGATGTTAAGTCCGTCCATGCCGGCACATCCCGTGAGCGTTCCCGCTATCATTGCCGTAACGGCAAGACCTGCGATCAATTTCTTCAACCAGATACCTTTCATCATATACCTCCTTAAATCATTCCCTTAAGCTTCACCCTGTCGATCTTACCATTATGGAGCATAGGCATCTCATCGAGCCTGTGAAGCACGTTAGGGAGCATATACCTCTGTAAGCGTTTCTTAAGCGCTTCCATTATCGTTATATCATCATAAGAATCCGTCTCATAAAACAGGACTATCTTCTGTTTCTCCGGTTCAAACAGGCAGCAGGCATTCTTCATATTGGGAAGTGCCATGACCGCTGTCTCGATCTCGCCGAGTTCTATACGGTGTCCCATATGCTTGATCTGAAAATCCTTACGGGAAACAAATACGAGTTCCTTGCGCTCATTGTATTTTGCAAGATCTCCCGTCCTGTATATCTTCTCCGAATAATAGGGATTAAGCGGGTTCTGAACAAATACCTCATCACTCTTCTCCCCGGCATTATAGTAGCCGAGGGCAAGACAGCTGCCCTTTACACAGATCTCTCCGACGATATCCGAGCGGCTTATGAGCTTATTGTCCTCATCGAGCAGGAATACCTCCGTATTCCTGAAAGCCTTACCTATGGGAATGGTCTCATCATCGGCATAATCCCTGTCGACTATGTAATATGTACATACACCGGTAATCTCTGTCGGACCGTATATCTGCACGAATACCGCATCGGGATAATTGTCCTTCCAGTAATTGTATACCTTGGTCGGCATCGACTCCGCGCCGAAGATTACCTTCCTCAACTTATCCGGATGTATTGATCCAAAGCCTTTAAAGGTAGATACCATCTTCATGGCAGACGGCACCCATCTTACTGTCGTTATATTGTATTTCTGAAGGAAATCAAGCAGCTTTAAAGGTATGCTGAAATATTCAAGCGGCACTATCCCCATGCTCCCCCCTGCCCTCAATGTGCAGTAGATATCGATGAGCGACGCATCAAAATAGAAGGGTGCCTGATTGGCAATGATATCGTCCTCCCTTATATCTATCTCGTTACAGAACTGCTCGACATAATCAATGAGGGAACGATGGCTTACGACAACGCCCTTTGGAACTCCTGTCGAGCCCGACGTGTAGAGTACATAAACGGGATCCGTATCGATCGCACTTCCTATCCTCCTGTTAAGCAGTTCTTCATCAACCGGCGTCTCCACCATTTCTTCGAAGATATATACATTATTAGAAAACTTCCTTGCAAGATCATAATGCGCCATGTCTGTAATGACGGCAGCAGGCTTAAGGTTTTCAACTATAAGCCTTATACGCATATCCGGCATATTCGTATCGAGCGGCACGTAAAAATTCCTGCTGTATACGGTTCCCCAGAATGCGGCAAGCACTGCCGGCGACTTCTCCATATAGACAAGCACCGGGCGGCACTTTACATTAAGCTTCTTTATAAGCTTGGTGCCTATGGCCTTTACTTCATTAAGCATACCGGCATAGGTATAACTTATCTCTTCGTCAAAATATGCACACTTATCGGGTGTCTTCCCGGCTGCCTCAAATAAATATTCAAGTATATTTATCTTCATTTAAATATAACCTTCTTGAATGTCTTCTTGCCCTTCTTAACTACCCTGCCCTCGCCGAAATCTTCCGGCTTAAAGCTTAAAAACAGATCCGTGACCTTATCTCCGTCTACGGTCACACCTCCGCCCTCAACGCTTCTTCTTGCATCGGATCTCGAAGTAGCCATGCCTGCCTTGACAAGTATCGCCTGGATATCGATCGATCCGTCCTTAAGATCCGCCTCAGTTATCTCTACGGTAGGCATATCAGCCGAATCGCCCGATGTGAAGATCGCCTTTGAAGCATTCCTCGCCTTTACAGCCTCTTCCTCGCCGTGTACCAGCTTGGTGAGTTCGAAAGCAAGTATTTCCTTGGCCTCGTTAAGCTGTGCCCCTTCCCAGGCATCCATCTTATCGATCTCCTCAAGCGGCAGGAAGGTGAGCATCCGGATACACTTAAGGACATCCGCATCCGCAACATTTCTCCAGTACTGGTAGAACTCATACGGCGTGGTCTTCTCGGCATCAAGCCATACCGCGCCCTTCTCCGTCTTGCCCATCTTCTTACCTTCCGAGTTGAGAAGAAGGGTTATCGTCATTGCTTCCGCATCGTTTTTTCCGAGTTTCTTTCTGATAAGTTCACGGCCGCCCAGCATGTTAGACCACTGGTCATCACCGCCAAACTGCAGATTACATCCGTATTTCCTGTAGAGCTCAAGAAAATCGTAAGACTGCATTATCATATAATTAAACTCAAGGAATGTAAGTCCGCCGTCCCTGTCCATACGCTGTTTGTAGCATTCCGCACGCAGCATGTTGGAAACAGAAAAGTACGGTCCAACCTCACGGAGCATATCGACATAATTAAGGTCCATAAGCCAATCGGCATTATTGACCATCATTGCCTTTCCTTCAGAAAAATCAATGAACCTGCTCATCTGCTTTTTGAAGCATTCAATGTTATGTGCGATCGTTTCCTTTGTCATCATCTTACGCATATCGGTCTTGCCGGAAGGATCACCTATCATTCCCGTACCTCCGCCAAGAAGTGCTATCGGCTTATTCCCTGCCATCTGCAGTCTCTTCATAAGACAGAGAGTCATGAAATGCCCGACATGCAGGCTGTCTGCCGTAGGGTCGAAACCTATATAGAAAACAGCCTTACCGTTATCGATAAGGTTCCTGATACCTTCTTCATCCGTCACCTGGGCGATAAGCCCCCTGGCAACCAGTTCGTCATAAATCTTCATAATCTCCTCCGTTTATCATAGAAATTGTTATCCGCCATATCGGAACATTTTATCATATTTACCGCATAATTGAAATACTGTTGTTACATATGGATAAACCCAAGTACATTCGCGACCGAACTTAAAAGTATTATAATGACAAATATCGGACACATATACCGTATGAAGAATCTGAATACCTTCCTTCTTCTGAAAGGATGTCCGTCAAGCATCACTTCATCTTCGATCTTCTCGATCCCCATATATCGCGTAATGAGAATACATATTGCAAACGCCGAAAGCGGCATCATTACCGAATTGGTTATAAAATCAAAGAAATCAAGGAACTGCATTCCCAGCACGGTAACGGAAGCAAGAGGTCCGTAACCCAGGGAAGACAGACTTCCGAGGACAATCATTATCAGCGTCATTATGATCGTACCTTTTTTTCTGTCCCATCCGAATTCATCCGAGAACGTGGATACGGCACTTTCGACAAGAGCTATTGCACTCGTGACGGCAGCAAAAAGCACAAGCACGAAGAACAGAACTCCCATTAACCTTCCCATTCCCATGTCAGCAAATATCTTGGGCATGGTAATGAACATAAGTGACGGCCCTGCCTTTAACTTATCGGCCGTTCCTCCGGAAAAGGCAAATACAGCCGGGATTATCATAAAACTTGCCAGTATTGCGACCGCGGTATCAAATATCTCGACCTGGACCGTCGAATTCTCGATGCTCACATCCTTTTTTACATACGATCCGAAAGTAACAAGGATACCCATCGCTATGGACAGCGAATAAAACATCTGTCCCATGGCCGATACTACAGTCATGATCGAGAAATCACCGAAATTAGGAACAAGTATGTACTTAACTCCTTTAAGGGCACCCGGTCTCGTGACCGAATAAACGCATATCGCTATTGCCATTATCACAAGAACGGGCATAACAAACTTCGACACCTTCTCTATCCCGTTCTCTACCCCGAGCAGTATTATCGCGATAACTATCACGGTAAATACAACAAACCAAAACTCTGTCGAGCGTCCGTCCGAGATAAAGTTACCGAAAAATTCATCCGATGCTATCAGATCGATATCGTTTTTAAGATACTCGTATACATACTTACATACCCAGCCGCCTATAACGGAATAATACGGAGCTATAAGTATCGGGACGATAGCATTCATCCAGCCGCCGGCTCTCATGATCCTGCTGTCCGAATACGAGCCAAAAGCTCCCACCGGACTCTTTCCCGTAGACCTTCCGAGAGCAGTCTCTGCGATTATCATGGTATAACCGAATGTAAGGGCCAATAAGATATAAACTATCAGGAATATCCCACCGCCATACTTTGCGCACAGATACGGAAATCTCCATATATTTCCAAGACCTACCGATGCTCCCGCAGCTGCAAGCACGAAGCCGATCCTGCCGGTAAATGAACCTCTGTTTTTTTCTTCCATTTCACTATTACCTTTCCGAAATAATGATCATATGATATCAAATTTTTCCAAAGCTTTCCATATTCCGTCATTTTCCAGCATATCTGTGGTATGATCGCATATCTCCTTTACCCTGTCTGATGAACGGCCCATGGCCACGGATATCCCTGCCGTTTCAAGCATCGCCCTGTCATTTATACTGTCACCGATCGCCATGGTGTTTATGGGATCCGCATTAAGAAGTTTACATACCTCCAGTATCCCGGTGCCCTTGCTGAACCCTTTCGGCACCATCTCGACTACCTTTTCGTCATGTTCATCGTATACGATAAAATCGTACAGATCCGAAAGTTCCTCAAAGCACCTGTCACTGTCGGCATTCCTGAAATCACAGGATACTTTGTTAAACTGCCAGTTTTCCGTATTGCCAGATATACTCAGAACCCTGTGGCTTATCTCCCTCATGATCTTTTCAACAAACAGGTTTCCCTTAAAATCATCGATATCAAGATACAGATGTTCCGGTCCCTCAAGTATCGGCTTTAACCCGTTCCGTCTTATCGATCCCACTGTCCTTACGGCATCCTCTCTGTTTACGAAACGATTGAACACCACTTTTCTGTCATATTCGATCATGCATCCGCATGCGGAAACAATACCGTCAAAACCGAGCCCGAGAAGCTCTTCATTCCTTACAAAAGCTCTGGCCCGACCTGTGTTTATAAAGCATTTGTGCCCGTTTGACTGTGCCCTTTTTATTGCTTCCCTGGTACTTGCCGGGATGTAGTTTTTATAATCCCAGATGGTTCCGTCAATATCAAAAAAGATGAACATGGTGCTGCCTCCGATCCTTGGATCATCCGTTTTTTTCGGAATATCATACCGAAAAACAGGAGCCCGCATCATGCGAGCCCCTGATATCAGTCTTACTTTTCTGCCGGTAATGTGGCAAAAGAACCGTCCCCGTGGCTTATAGCTGAGGGCCTGCCTTTACAAGTGCCTTACCAGCATCGTTGGTCTCATACTTGGTAAAGTTCTTGATAAACCTTCCTGCAAGATCCTTAGCCTTTGTCTCCCACTCGGAAGCATCAGCGTATGTATCTCTGGGATCAAGGATTCCGCTGTCAACTCCGGGAAGCTCTGTGGGAACTTCAAAGTTGAAGTAAGGGATCTTCTTGGTAGGAGCCTTGAGAACATCACCTGAAAGGATAGCATCGATGATACCACGTGTATCCTTGATCGAGATCCTCTTGCCTGTTCCGTTCCAGCCTGTATTTACAAGATAAGCCTTAGCGCCGCTCTTCTTCATCTTCTTAACAAGCTCCTCACCGTACCTGGTAGGATGAAGCTCAAGGAATGCCTGACCGAAGCAAGCCGAGAATGTAGGTGTAGGCTC
>JAFSZZ010000006.1 GCA_017458765.1 Lachnospiraceae bacterium
GATGTGCAGCTTACATATATAAAGAAACAGTGAACGGAGTATATTAAAGTACGGAGATAAGGATATGTTTACCGGCATTATCGAGGAACTCGGAACAATAAAGGACTTAAGCCCGGGAGGGAGCATAAGGATTCTTGCGGACCGCGTGCTTGAAGGAACGAATACAGGCGACAGCATTGCGGTAAACGGCATCTGTCTTACGGTGACTGAACTTAACGGGGACGGGTTCACCGCCGATGTCATGCCCGAGACACTGAAACGTACATCACTTTCTCTCTTAAGACGGGGAGACAAGGTGAATCTCGAAAGAGCCATGGCGGCAGACGGACGTTTCGGCGGACACATCGTATCGGGGCATATAGACGGGACCGGAAAGATAAGGGAGTATAAAAAGGACGGAAATGCCGTATGGGTGACGATTTCCGCGGAAAATGATATACTTAGGCTTGTGGTGGAAAAGGGTTCGATCGCCATAGACGGGATAAGCCTTACCGTTGCAGAGGTTACGGATACGTATTTTAAGGTATCGATCATACCGCATACTGCGGGAGAAACGACCCTGCTTCTTAAGAACACGGGTGATCCTGTCAACCTTGAGACAGACATCGTCGGGAAGTATGTGGAAAAGCTCCTGGGATACGGAAGGGTTCGTGATACCGGCAGATCCGGCGGATTAACGATGGAGATGCTTGAAGATTTCCTGAGTTAGGCACTGCGGCAGGTTAAGAAGGTTTTATAATACACATCAAAGAGAGGCATTAAATATGGAGTATGAATACAACACCATTGAGGAAGCTATAGAGGAACTGCGCCGCGGGAAGATAATCCTTGTGACGGACGACCCGGACAGGGAGAATGAGGGTGATTTTATCTGTGCGGGAGAGTTCGCAACCAGCGATAACATCAACTTCATGGCGACTTACGGCAAGGGGCTTATATGTACACCTATGAGTGCGGAGGTGGCCAAGAGGCTCGGTTTCCCGCAGATGGTTTCGGAGAATACGGACAATCATTCGACGGCTTTTACCGTTTCGATAGATCATATAACCACAACTACCGGTATATCGGCAGTTGAGAGGTCATTTACGATATTAAAGTGCTGCGATGAAAAGAGCACCCCCGATGATTTCAGACATCCCGGGCATGTATTCCCACTGACCGCAAGACATGGCGGAGTGCTTGTTCGGAACGGGCATACGGAGGCAACGGTGGATCTTATGAAGCTTGCGGGGCTTAAAGAGGTCGGGGTATGCTGCGAGATAATGGCGGAAGACGGAACCATGATGAGGACACCGGAGCTTTGGGAGCTTGCAAGGGAGCGTGATATAAAGTTCATAACCATAAAGGAGCTTCAGAATTATCTGCATGTTCATGCAAAGCATGTTGTCAGGGAAGCGGAAGCCGAAATGCCTACGGAGATCGGGAACTTCAGGATCGCAGGGTATATCAATGATATTACGGGCGAACATCACGTGGCGCTTATCAAGGGTGATATAGGGGACGGTGAGGATGTGCTGTGCCGTGTACATTCGGAGTGCCTGACGGGAGATGTTTTCGGCTCCAGGAGATGCGACTGCGGTAAGCAGCTTGAGCAGGCGATGCGTCAGGTTGAAGAAGAAGGAAGGGGCATCATCCTTTACATGAGGCAGGAAGGAAGGGGCATCGGACTAATAAATAAGCTTAAGGCATATGAACTTCAGGAGCAGGGATATGATACGGTTGAGGCAAACATCAAGCTTGGTTTTGCTCCTGACCTGCGGGAATACTGGGTGGGAGCCCAGATACTCGCGGATCTTGGCGTTAAGTCGATGAGGCTTCTCACGAACAATCCGGACAAGATATACAGTCTTGAGGGCTTCGGACTGAAGATAAATGAACGTGTTCCGATCGAGATAGAACCTCAGAAATACGATGCGTTTTACATGAAGACCAAACAGGAAAAGATGGGTCATATATTTAACGAGATCAAGTTTTAGATATTATACGTAGGAGGAACCGGTATGAATCAGATCAATGTACTTGAAGGTAAGGTAGTAGCAAAGGAAGGGATGAGGGTCGGTATTGTCGCTTCGCGTTTCAACGAGATCATCGTAAACAAGCTTCTTTGGGGAGCGGTTGACGGACTGGTGCGTCACGGTGTGGATGAGAAAAATATCACGGCGGCGTGGGTTCCCGGTGCGTTTGAGATCCCGGTGATCGCGGATAAGATGGCTTCATCGGGTAAATATGATGCGGTTATCTGCGTGGGCGCTGTGATAAGGGGAGATACCTCACATTATGATTATGTTTGCAATGAGGTGTCGAAGGGAGTTGCTCAGGTGGGACTAAAGAGCGGTATCCCCGTACTGTTCGGCGTTATCACGACCGAAAACATAGAACAGGCTATAGCCCGTGCGGGAAGCAAAGGCGGAAATAAGGGGTATGACTGTGCGTTATCGGCAATTGAAATGGTAAACCTGATGGAAAGTCTGTAATATGAATCTGAAACTTGTCACTCAAAAACAGGATTATGACAGCCTGGTAGAAAAATACCGCAGGATCCGGGAGATCGTCTATGAAAGACTCGAATATGAACTTACCAGATCCAACATAAAGATAATGCAGCTGCCATGGAGGATCAAGACATGGGATTCAATCGAGGAGAAATGGACCAGAAAGGCAGACAAGTATCTGAATGTTTCTGAGATCACAGATCTGCTAGGCTTTAGGATAATCTGCTATTTTTCTTCACAGGTGGATGAGGCGGCCGAGATCATCAGGGATATCTTCGACGTGGATAAGGATATGTCGTGCGATAAGAGAACAATGATATCGCCCAATTCCTTCGGTTACATTTCGCTGCATATCATCTGCTCGCTTAAGAATGACGGAAGTGTTCCGGAAGAACTGGCCGGTCTTAAGTTCGAGATACAGCTCAAGTCGATATTGCAGCATGCCTGGGCCGAAATAGAACATGATCTTGGATATAAGTCCGCGATCGAGATCCCGAGGGATATGCGGCGGGAATTTGCAAGGATAGCGGGACTTCTTGAGATCGCCGATGAGGCATTTGATAAGATAAAGACGAAACTCGGAAATTACGAACAGGAGGTCGTTGACAGACTGCGTACCGATACGGCAGATCATATGACGCTTGATATCCATACTCTCAACGCTTTCATGAAGTACAGTCCGGCTGTTGAGAAGCTGTATTCCGAGATGATCGGGATCACAGGCGGGAGCATACTGGTGACCGGAGCCGAGAGTTATCTTCAGGTCTGCAGCATCTTCGGTATAAATACTTTAGGCGACCTTTATGATATTGTGGCAAATGAGAGGGACCATGCTCTGATGCTTGTGGAACGTGCGCTGGATTATTCCGATCTTGAGGAGATAACCACCAATTCGGCACTTTTCTATCTGTTCAGGTCCAGGCTTATCTGGGGCGATTACACCGAAAGGGAGATAAAGGATATATATTTCCGTATGAGCGGCAACATGGAAAAGGCAGACAGGGATGCGGCCATGATCATGAAGAACCGCAGAGAATTCGGCATATAGCGTATGTTCAGTCTTTAAGTAAAGTAAGACCTTCAAGGGATGGTTCCGCAATAAGAGAATAATTGGTGTAATATACCACGAAACCCGGCTTGGCACCTGCGGGTTTCTTTACTTCCTTCTTCTGAACATAATCTATCTCGACCTTGTCCTGTTCACGTCCCTTGCTGTAGTATGCGGCCAGTGCGCCTGCTTCTTCAAAGGCCCGGTCCGTAAGTTCTCTTCCTTCGGTCTTTAAAAGGACGTGGGAACCGGGGATCTTCCTGGCATGGAACCACCAGTCGTTTCCGTTTGCCATTTTGAATGTAAGACTGTCGTTTTGAAAATTATTCTTGCCGACATAAATATGAAAACCGTCGGAACTGACATAATGGAGGGGTTTGCTTTTCAGCTCCTTCGTCCTGCCGGTTCTTTTTTTTCGGATGTAACCTGCCTGCTCAAGCTCCTGCCTGATCTCGGTGAGATCTGATTCTTTAAGAGCTATGTCAAGAGATGCGGATATGGATTCGAGATACGTGATCTCGTTTTGAGTCTCGGCTGTCTGGATGCTCAGAGCTTCCTCCGTGCGCTTGAGCTTTCCGTATTTTTCGAAATATCTTTTGGAATTCTCCGATGCTGTAAGATCGGGATCGAGAGGGATGGTGATCTTTTCTCCCGTATAATAATTTTCGGCTTCAAGGGAACGCGCACCGGGTTCGGCACTGTAGCCGTAGGTGTTCAGAAGTTCTCCGTATATCCTGTATTTATCCTTTTTTTTCGTATCCTTAAGCTGTTTTGACTGGAGATCGAATTTTTTGATATTCCTTTCAAGTGCGGTAGCCACTATCCTGCGAAGGTCAGCGGATCTCTGCCTTATCCTTGTCACGGTGTTCCTCATGGCGTAGTAATCATTGAGTATGACGGACATCGAGGGAGAGGCCGAGGCTTCAAGAGAGCCGTACTGTTTTAACTCTACGGCGGCAAATTCGACGGGTGTGCCGTTTTTCAGTATCATATTCGGCGTAAAGTCACCTGACTTTATGCTGTCAGTAAGCCAGAGGAGATTATTGTAAAGATGCGTGAGCTCATCTTCCGAAAAGCCCGAGGCGGGCATGGATGAATCAAGTGAACTGCGGTACAGCAGTTCTTCCGCCATGACGGGAGAAAAGCCTGTGAGAGAAGAATACACGGCTTTGGCAGCAGGCATGGGTTTTGAAGTCAGCGCTTTTATGAAATCGTCTCGGGTTATGGTCAGAGGATTGAATTTTTCCAGAGTGTTCGGTATGAAATAATCTCGTCCGGGAAGGACTTCGCGTACGGAACTTACGGCCGATGAAATATGCTTGATGCTGTCTATGACCATGTTCCTGTCATCAAGGAAGATGATGTTACTGTGCTTGCCCATTATCTCGACGACAAGGGTTTTGCGGCACATATCGCTCATCTCGTTCAAGTGGTCTATGTCAAACATGAGGATCCTCTCAAGCGACGGCTGTCTTATCGCTGCGATGCGGCCGTTCTGAAGATGCTTTCTGAGAAGCATGCAGAATCCCGGTGCCTGAGCCGGACTTTCCTTGTTCGTATCCGTCAGATACAGAAAAGGGAGTGATGCATCGGCAGAAATAAGCAGACGGCACTGGCCGTCGGATGTTTTCAGTGTGAGCAGGAGTTCATCTTTTTCGGGCTGTGCTATCTTATATATCCGGCTTCCGGCAAGCCTTTCTTCAAATTCCTTCCTAAGAGCTGCTATGGTTATTCCGTCAAGTGCCATTTTTACTTCTCCCCGTTTTTTTACTTATCAATATATATCATAAATGTCCCGGGTTCGCAAACAGATACGGTTCAGACGGAGCTCTTTAAAAAAACATATACACATATTCGCATTTATCTGTTATAATCAGAAAATAAATGCATGATGGCTAAGCCAAGGAGGATAAATAATATGCTTAACATTAACAAGGATGCAGATGGTTCCAAGCTTACTATAGCATTGCAGGGAAGGCTTGATACTACTACGGCTCCGCAGTTGGATGAAGAAGTAAAGCAGCTTCAGGATAAGGTTACGGATCTTAATTTCGACATGTCGGATCTCCAATATATATCAAGTGCCGGACTTCGTGTGCTGCTGTCAGCTCAGAAGCTTATGAATAAACAGGGCAGCATGACGATAACCAATGTTTCTCCGGAGATAATGGAGATATTTGATGTTACAGGATTTTGCGATATTCTTACTATCAAATAGATTTGATAAGGTAATGACCATATGAGCAGAGGAGTCGGTAACGACTCCTCATAATCATGCACAAATACCAAAGGGCATACAATGAACGCGAGTAACAGGATTGATATAATACTGACAATAGTTATCGGCGCCGCAGCGATAATCATCCTATGGTTTGCCTTTAAGCACTGGTCCAAGAACAGCAATAAGATACACAGGAGATTCCTTGGCAAACTCCTGTATATTGCTGTTATCGTGATATGTCTTGTCAATATAATCGGGCAGATCGATCCTACGCTCAATCTTCATTCAACACTTCTTAAAGGATCGGCACTGATAGTGGCTATAGTCGGTTTCGCCGCACAGACAGCCATTTCCGATCTTATCTGTGGATTCCTGATCAGCATACATAAGCCGTTCGAGATAGGTGACAGGGTTATCCCCGAAGGAATGGATCCCGGGATAGTCGAGGATATAACCCTGCGGCATACGGTATTGAGGATATATGATGGTCTGCGTGTGATAGTGCCCAACAGCGAAATGAATGCAAAGGTCATTGTCAACACGGGATGGAAGACAGACCGGCGCGGAGTTCACCTTACATTTTCCGTCAGTTACGATACCGATATACAGAAGGCGATGGATGTTATCCGGGATTGTGTGGCGGACAGCCCCTATACTCTGGGTATCGAGACGAACGGTATCATGGAGGATTCCGGTCCGGTTTTTTTTCTTAAGTTCGCAGACAGTGCCCTTATTCTTGAGACCACCATATGGGTCACCAGAGAGACCAGCACTTATGTTGCGATAACGGACGTAAACATGAGAGTCAACCGTGCATTTAAGGAGCACGGAATTGAGATACCGTACAATTACATTAATGTAGTTGAGCGGGAGAATACCTCGAGTGACGGAGACACCGATGTTAAAAAGAAGAAGACTGCGCCGCGTAAGCGCAATGTCAGGACAGATACGGTGAACATAGTCCCGGGAAGCGGACATATTGAGATCGCACTTGAGACAGTACGTGGATTTGCCGAAAGGCAGAGGCTCGGTGAGCGCGCTGCGATGCAGCTTGAACTTATGACCGAGGAAATAATAGGGATCATAGGCAACATAGTTGATAGGACCAAGGCGAAGCTGTGGGTGGAAGGAAGCGGTGTTAAATACAGGATACATATAAGCTTTGCAACCGGCTTCGGTACCGAGGAATACAAACGGCTCATTTCCCTGTCTTCGTCAGGCAAAAATGAGGCTGTGAAGACATTTGCGGGTAAGATATGGGAAAAAATGGTGGCCGGAATAATGACTGCAACCGAAGAAGGCCACGATGGCGATTATGAGTGGTCGCTTCATGAGAACGGTCAGGGAGAAGACGACTACGGAGAATCCATACTTACTTCCATTGCTGATGATGTTAAGGTAAGTGTCACCAAGGAGAAGGTTGAACTTATTGTGGTAAAGACCGTTCAGGCATGATACGGGGGAAGAAAAATGAAAGAGCTGAGTATAGATGCAAAAGTTGAGAATCTGGGTAAAGTACTTGAATTTACGGACAGAGAGCTTGAAACGCTTGATTGTTCAGTAAAGGTGCAGACTCAGATCGATATTGCGGTCGAAGAGATATTTGTAAATATTGCAAGTTATGCATACGTCGACGGCGTCGGAAAAGCGGATATCACCATAGAGCATGAAGAAGGCAGTCAGTTCGTGTCGATAACGTTCACCGATCAGGGCATACCGTATGATCCTTTGAAAAAGGAAGATCCGGATGTAACTCTTTCGGCGGAGGAGAGGGAAATAGGCGGACTCGGGATATACATGGTCAAGAAGAGCATGGATGATGTCATCTACAGATATGAGAACGGAAGCAACATTCTCACGCTGGTAAAGAATCTGTCTGCGTAATGACAGTATCCCGCCTCCAAGTTAGCCTTGACTGAAATGTCACGTTGTCCTATAATCAATTTTGGCTTATCGGGTGTATGGGGTTTTAAGGAGAAGAATAATGATAAAGAGTATGACGGGCTTTGGACGCGCCGAGTACAGTGACGGGAAGCGCAAGATCACCGTTGAGATAAAATCGGTAAATCACCGTTATTTGGATGTGAATCTGAAGATGCCCAAAAAACTGGTTTTTTTTGAAACCTCAATAAGGAGTCTTCTGAAGGAATATATGCAGAGAGGCAAGGTCGATCTGTATCTGACCTACGAAGATTTTAATGAGGAAAACGTAAGCATAAAGTATAACCGGGATGTGGCAAAGTCCTATCTTCATTATCTTAATGAGATGGGTAATGATTTCGGGCTTGAAAATGATATACGTGTTTCGGTGTTATCAAGGTATCCTGAAGTGTTCACACTTGAAGAGCAGGAGATTGACGAGGACGAACTCTGGAAGTATATCGAGGATACGGTACGTAAGGCCTGTGAAGGTTTTGTGGACGCAAGGCTAAGTGAAGGCGAACATCTTAAGAACGATCTTATAAACAAGCTTGATAATATGCTTGTTTATGTTGATGATATAGAGAAGAGAGCTCCGGACATAATAGAGGAGTATAAAAGCAGGATAACCGATAAGGTGAAGGATATGCTTTCCGATGCGTCGATAGATGAAGGACGGATACTTACGGAAGTAACGCTGTTTGCGGACAGGGTATGTGTTGACGAGGAGATAGTGAGACTCAAAAGTCATATCAAGAGTACCAGGGATACCCTTAAAGAAGGCGGGAGTGTCGGACGCAAGCTTGATTTTATCGCTCAGGAGATGAACAGGGAAGCCAATACGATATTGTCAAAATCAAATGATCTTCTTACTTCGAATGTCGCGATAGATCTTAAGACTGATATAGAAAAAGTGCGCGAACAGATACAGAACATTGAGTAGCGTTTAATGATATAACGGGAACAGGTATGAAAAAGGGAATCTTACTCATAATATCGGGATTTGCAGGTTCGGGAAAGGGCACGATCGTCAAGAGACTGCTCTCGGAATACGACAATTATGCGGTATCGGTATCGGCGACCACAAGAGAACCGAGACCGGGCGAGGAAGACGGCAGGGAATATTTTTTTGTCACCAGGGAAAAATTCGAGGAAATGATCGCTGATGATGAATTTCTTGAATATGCCAAGTATGTGGACAATTATTACGGAACGCCCAGGAAATATGTAAACAGGATGCTTGATGAGGGCAAGGATGTGATACTTGAGATAGAGCAGCAGGGAGCCCTCCAGGTCAAGGCAAAGCGTCCGGATGCACTTCTGATGTTTGTCATGCCGCCAAGTGTTCAGGAGATATATAACAGGCTCAGGAAGCGCGGGACCGAAACCGAAGAAGTCATCATGAAGAGAATGAGACAGGGTGCAAGAGAAGCGGGAGTCATAGAGAACTATGATTTTCTGATAATAAATGATGATCTTGATGAGTGCGTACAAAACGTACATGATACGGTCCGCTGCTCAAAATATGCGGCTGTACGAAATAAGGCAATGATAGATAAGATTAAGTCCGAGTTTAATGATTTTTTAAATATGTAATATTTTACGGGAGGATATAATATGTTACATCCGTCATACAACGATCTTATGAAGGTGGTAAACAGCGAAGTGGATGAAGGGGAGCAGCCGGTGGTAAACAGCCGCTATTCCATAGTCATGGCCACGAGCAAGAGGGCAAGACAGCTTATAGACGGTGCACCCACACCTGTTGCCAATGCTTATGATAAGAAGCCGCTGTCGGTTGCTATCGAAGAATTGAATACCGGTGTAGTTAAGATAGTCGGAGAATGATCCGGATATATGAATGTATTGTTTATATCGCTTGGCTGCGATAAAAACCTGGTAGATTCCGAGTATATGCTCGGCATACTGAGGGAGCGGGGATATGAATTTACCGATGACGAAACGGAAGCCGATATCATCATCGTCAATTCCTGCTGTTTTATCGGGGACGCCAAGGAGGAGAGCATAAATACCATTCTGGAAATGGGCGCATACAGGCTTGACGAGACGTCACGATGCAGAGCTCTCATAGTTACGGGATGTCTTGCACAGCGCTATGCGGACGAGATAAGAGATGAGATCCCCGAAGTGGATGCAGTGATCGGCACAACTGCTTATGATGCGATAGGCAGTGTGGTCGAGAGGGTTCTCAGAGGGGAATATGTAAGAGAACTGCAGAATACAGACAGGCTCGTACTTTCCGATCTGCCCAGGATAAGTACTACAGGAGGCTATTATTCATATCTTAAGATTGCTGAGGGCTGCAACAAACGTTGTACTTATTGTATAATCCCGCAATTACGGGGCCGATATCGTTCAGTTCCAATGGAGAGGCTTATAGAGGAAGCAGCGGTTCTTGCCGGCAGGGGTGTGAGAGAACTCATACTTGTTGCGCAGGAAACGACAGTGTATGGTATAGATATCTACGGGAAAAAGATGCTCCCCGAACTGCTAAGGAGATTATGCGGGATAGACGGACTTGAGTGGATCAGGATAATGTACTGTTATCCCGAAGAGATAACAGACGAACTTATTGATGTTATAAGGGAAGAACCCAGGATATGTAATTATATAGATATGCCGATCCAGCATGCTTCCGATGAGATCCTTCGAAGGATGGGGCGGAAGACAAACAGGGCAGAGCTTAAGACGAAAATAGCCAGGATCAGGGAGAGGATACCGGATGTGGCCTTAAGGACTACGCTGATCACCGGCTTTCCGGGAGAAACACGGGCGGATCAGGATATTCTGCTTGATCTTGTAAAGACGGTCGGATTCGAACGGCTGGGAGTGTTTACCTATTCGGCAGAAGAAGGAACCGTGGCTGCCGATATGGAGAACCAGATACCGGAGGAACTCAAGGAAGAAAGACGTGATGAGGTCATGAGCCTTCAGCAGGGTATTGCCTATGATAAGGCGAAGAAAATGACCGGGCGTAAACTGGATGCGATCATAGAGGGACGACTGGTAGACGAGGATGTTTACGCCGCACGTACATATATGGATGCACCGGGGGTTGACGGGATGCTGTTCATAAGTTCTGAAAGGGAACTGATGAGCGGCGATATAGTGCATGTCATGGTTACAGGTGCCAGAGAATATGATCTGATTGGAGAATTGTGCGATGAACCTGCCGAATAAGTTAACAGTATTAAGAGTGATCATGATCCCATTCTTTGTGTTCTTCATGCTGGTTGACATAATATCTGGATTTACCAAATGGATCGCACTGGCAATATTCATAATAGCAAGCTTTACGGATATGTTCGACGGAAAATTGGCCAGGAAATACGGGCTTATCACGGATTTCGGCAAATTTATGGATCCTCTTGCGGATAAGCTTCTTGTATGTTCGGCTCTCATATGCCTGGTCAGCAGCGGTAAGCTTGCCGCGTGGATGGCGATAATCATAATCAGCAGGGAATTTATAATAAGCGGCTTCAGACTGATAGCTTCGGATAACGGAGTGGTAATAGCAGCGAGTAAGTGGGGAAAATTCAAGACAGTTTTCCAGATGATAATGATAGGCATGCTCATAGGTGACCTCCCATATGAATGGTTCAGGCTGCTTACGGCACTTGCCGTCTGGATAGCGCTGATCCTTACGGTAGTATCGCTTGTTGATTATCTGTACAAAAACAGGGAAGTCATTAAGAAGGACAGACACTGAGGGGAAGCGGTCAGGGGATCGTGCTTTATATGAAAGGAGCCGGATATGGCAAAAGATACGGCAGGGGATACGGTAAAAGAGACCGTAAGGGATACCGAAGACGGACATTTTATCAAATATTTCAAGATCTGCGGGATGAAGGAGAAGGAAGTCAGGAACGCTCTTAAAGATCTTATGGAACAGAAGATCCCGGAAGTTAAACTGACCGCTTATCCCGGGGATATCCATATCAGCGTTGAAGCATTTGATAACGGATCCGATTCGGCAAAGAAACTGGCAAAACCGGTCGTCAAGGAGATCAAGAGCAGACTTGGGCTCAACATATATGCTACCGACAGTGAAACCACTCTTGAACAGGCTGTGGTTGAACTTCTCCGTACCAATTCGCTCTATCTTGCCACATGTGAGTCTTGTACGGGCGGAATGGTCGCATCCAAGATAATAGATGTGCCCGGGGCTTCCGATGTGTTCAAGGAAGGCTTTGTCACATATTCAAATAAAGCCAAGAGATCGAGACTGGGCGTTAAGAAGAGTACGCTCGTAAAATACGGCGCGGTAAGCGAGCAGACAGCCAAGGAAATGGTGAAGGGCTGTGCTGCTGTGGCCAAGGCAAATGTCACCGTTTCCACAACGGGCATAGCAGGCCCTGACGGAGGGACGGACGAGAAGCCGGTGGGACTTGTATATATAGGGTGCAGTGTGTGCGGTAAGACCAAAGTCGTAAAGTACAACTTTGACGGTGACCGCATGGAAATAAGGAGCAGGGCTACTTCCGCTGCACTTGCACTTCTTCGCATGTGCGTGCTTGAGTATTACAGCGAGAAGAATTTTTCATGATATCTGCAGGCCTGACAGATCTGTTTTTGCATATTCTGTGTCAGATCATATAATTATAGTGAACGGATTTGATTCGTTTACTATAAGTATCCGATTTATTACCCCCTTTACGATCATAACGGGTATATATTTGACGTTAAGACCGGTACGCCGAAGCTGCCGGTTTGGGATAAATAAAAAATAAAAACCGCTTGACAAACCCGAACGGATGTTTTATATTACATCTTGTAGCGAACAGATGTTCAAAATACATGTTCGATATGAGTGTGGTAAACGTACGGTCATTAAGAGCGGGAGCATAAGAAAAGGAGATCATTTATGGAAAGAGAAGAGAAGCTTAAAGCGTTGGAAGTAGCATTATCCAAGATAGAGAAGGAGTATGGCAAGGGTTCGGTCATGAAGCTCGGCGATACATCCAATCATATGAATGTAGAGACAATACCTACCGGTTCACTGAGCCTTGATATAGCACTCGGACTCGGAGGGATCCCCAAGGGAAGGATAGTCGAGATATACGGTCCGGAATCTTCAGGTAAGACGACGGTTACCCTGCACATGATAGCCGAAGTCCAGAAGAGGGGAGGTATCGCCGGATTTATCGATGCCGAGCACGCTCTCGATCCCGTATATGCGAAGAATATCGGGGTGGATATCGATAATCTGTATATTTCCCAACCTGACAACGGTGAGCAGGCGCTTGAGATCACAGAAACGATGGTGCGTTCCGGGGCCGTTGATATAATCGTTGTCGATTCGGTGGCAGCACTTGTTCCGAAGGCCGAGATAGACGGAGACATGGGCGATTCTCATGTGGGACTCCAGGCGCGCCTTATGTCACAGGCACTGCGCAAGCTTACGGCTGTTATATCCAAATCAAACTGTACGGTCGTATTCATCAACCAGCTCCGTGAGAAGGTCGGAGTCATGTTTGGCAATCCGGAGACTACCACGGGTGGACGTGCACTTAAGTTCTATTCATCGGTAAGGCTTGATGTAAGGAGGATAGAATCACTCAAACAGGGTGGTGAAGTCATAGGTAACCGCACCCGTGTCAAGGTTGTCAAGAATAAGATAGCACCCCCGTTCAAGGAGGCTGAATTTGATATCATGTTCGGTAAGGGAATATCGATGGTCGGTGATATTGTGGATCTTGCAGCCAATATCGATGTTATAAACAAGTCGGGTGCATGGTATTCGTATAACGGACAGAAGATAGGTCAGGGAAGGGAGAATACGAAGCTCTATCTTGAGCAGAATCCCGAGATGTTAGCAGAGGTTGAGGCTAAGGTACGGGAGCATTACGGCCTGTCGGGTGGCGGATCTGTAGGGGATGCTTCGGGTGAGACAGAGGATTGAGTGTCATGATCGTTACTTCCGTTTCGGAATACGGCAGAGGAAAATATAAAGTTTTTTTTGATGAGGAATTCGCCTTTGTTTTATACAAGGGCGAATTGCTCAAATACGGTATTGAACAGGGAAATGAGATATCGGAGGCCGTGATGAACGATATAAGGGATAATGTGCTCCCTAAGAGGGCGAAGCTGAGAGCTATGAACCTTTTAAAGAGCAGGGACTACACGGAAACGGCGCTGAGAAGGAAATTACTTGAATCGCTTTATCCCGATGAAGCGGTCGATCAGGCTTTGGAATATGTGAAGTCCTATGGTTATGTTGATGACTTAAGATATGCACAGAGTTATATAAGGAGCAACATAGGGACAAGAAGTCGGAGGGATATCATCGGGAAGCTGAAAAGCAGAGGAGTTCCGGATGAGTTCATCAATGAAGCCTTCGAGGCTGAGGGATCGTTTGAGGATGAAGAGGAGGAACTTTTAAGGCGCCTCATCCTGAAGAAATGTCCTGCACCCGAAGATCTTGATAATACCGGAAAACAGAAGCTGTATGCGTACCTGTACGGCAAGGGTTTTGATCCGCATAGTGTGGATAAAGCACTTAGGGCTCTTGACATAACATATTAAAAAGTATAATATTTTATTTGTTGTAGTTTTTTAAGTTAGAATATGTTTTCTATATTCTATATATTAATCGTACAATGAAAACTATATAAGGAGGTGCCCTGTGCAATATGTAATCATTATTGCAGTTGCGGTAATTCTTCTGGGCATCGGCTGTTTCATGGCTTATAAGATGGGCTATGAAGCCAAGAGAAAGGCCGATGAGGAGAAGATCGGTAATGCCGATCAGAAGGCTCGCGAGATAATCGATGAAGCGCTGAAAACGGCGGAGGCCAAGAAACGTGAAGGGCTGCTCGAGGTTAAGGAAGAATCAATAAGATCCAAGAACGAGATTGAGAAGGAAACCAAGGAAAGACGAGCAGAATTACAGCGTTTGGAGCGCCGTGTACAGCAGAAGGAAGAGAATCTTGACAAGAAGACCGATGCTATCGAGAAGCGCGAAGCCAGCTTCGCACAGAAGGAAGAAGCACTTGCAAAGCAGAAGGAACAAGTTTCCAAGCTTAATGAGCAGCGTGTACAGGAACTGGAGAGAATTTCCGGTTTGACCTCTGAACAAGCAAAAGAGTATCTGTTAAAAACTGTTGAAGACGATGTAAAGCATGAAATTGCCATCCTGGTGAAGGAACTCGAATCCAGAGCCAAGGAAGAGGCAGACAAGAAGGCAAAGGAGCTTGTGGTAAATGCCATACAGAGATGTGCCGCAGATCATGTTGCGGAAACAACGATCTCAGTAGTTCAGTTGCCTAATGATGAAATGAAGGGAAGGATCATCGGAAGAGAGGGACGTAACATACGAACCCTTGAGACGATGACAGGTGTTGATCTTATCATAGATGATACACCCGAAGCTGTTGTTCTGTCAGGCTTCGATCCCATAAGACGTGAAGTTGCAAGGATCGCTCTTGAGAAGCTGATCGTCGACGGCCGTATCCATCCGGCAAGGATAGAGGAAATGGTCGAGAAGGCTCAGAAGGAAGTTGAGACAATGATACGTGAGGAAGGTGAAGCCGCAACACTGGAGGTTGGTGTTCACGGCATCCATCCCGAACTTATCAAGCTTCTCGGACGTCTCAAGTTCAGGACCAGTTATGGTCAGAACGTTTTGAAGCATTCCATTGAAGTATCGTTATTGTGCGGCCTTTTGGCCTCCGAGATAGGTATTGATGTCCGTCTCGCCAAGAGAGCGGGACTTCTGCATGATATCGGTAAGGCAGTGGATCATGAGATGGAAGGATCACACATTCAGCTCGGAGTTGAATTGTGCAGAAAGTATAAGGAATCGGCAACAGTTATCAATGCGGTTGAGGCACATCACGGGGATGTGGAGCCGCAGACTCTTTTTGCAGTGCTGGTGCAGGCGGCGGATACCATTTCCGCAGCTCGTCCGGGTGCAAGAAGAGAAACATTGGAAACATACACTAACAGATTAAAGCAACTTGAAGATATAACGAATTCATTCAAGGGAGTAGACAAATCTTTTGCTATTCAGGCGGGCCGTGAAGTTCGTATAATGGTAGTTCCTGAGCAGGTAAGTGACGCGGATATGGTATTACTCGCAAGAGATATTTCCAAGAAGATCGAAGAGGAAATGGAATATCCGGGTCAGATCAAGGTCAATGTGATACGAGAGAGTCGCGTGACTGATTTTGCCAAGTAAGATAATAACAATAAACCCCATGCCTTATGGCATGGGGTTTTTAAGTGTAGCGAGAGAGAGACTTGAACTCTCAACCTCCCGGGTATGAACCGGACGCTCTA
>JAFSZZ010000077.1 GCA_017458765.1 Lachnospiraceae bacterium
AAGGAAAACAAAGGCACACAACAGCGTATATATCATGAAGGTTGCCGCCGTATTTGTGTTGTATTTGTAATTTTCAAATGTGGTGAACAGACGAGGGTATGCAAAAAAGAAGTAAAACAGCAGGAATCCCATGTAGATACCGGCGAAGATCCTGAGCTGTTTTGCCGTAAGATATAACCTGTCGGACAAATACCATATCAGCAGAAAATTTACGGGTACGAAAAAGGCTCCTTTGCCGGAATCGACAATAAAGAGATTGATGCCCGTGATCAGTATAAGGATACCGAGGATGAGTGCTTCGGTCTTCCCGGCTTTATCCCGGAACGTTTCAGTCCTGTTATTGAGCACCAGGATGATGAGCATCAAAAAATTAACCACCCCCGCATAGGGATAGACGATATTTATCATGTCGTAGAACTTTGCTATCGTAAAAGTCAGAGCATAAATGACAAACATTATGAGCAGGACACAGAAATTGATCAGTTCCCTGCGGCCGTTCTTTTGAGTTCGCACAGCTGTGACAGTTTCGAAACCAGCTGCGTTGTCCTTGCTTCCCATGATGAGTGCTCCTTATCAAACTCTCTTATCAGTCTTGATGCGTTCCCTTTTTTAAGCAGTCTCTCCATCTTGGCCGCTATCTCGGACGCATCGTAAAAATTCCTTATTATATCCCCTTCCTCAACTCTGTTGAACAGTTCGAGTGCTCCTATCTCCTTGGACAAAAGAACAGGGCATCCGTTCATAAGCGCTTCCATCGGGGCCAAGCCAAACGTTTCAAAGCAGCTGTTCTGAACAAACAATGCAGCCTCTCTGTAAAGCCGGTTCACCTCGCTGCTTCCGACAAGCCCATAATTTTTTACAAACGGGTATGAACCTATCACATCATCGTCCCTGCCCTTATCGCCCGTGACCACAAGCGTATACTTCATTTCGCGCGCTCTTTCGTTAAGGAGTTCCACGGCTTCACAGATATGTCTTATCTTTTTACGCGGCATACCCCCGCCTATGGTAAAGATCATATCCGCTTTTCTATGTATATCAGTTCCCGCTGTCTTCATTTTTTCAAGCGCTCCTGTATCCACTCCGTTTACAGCCGCGCTTATCTTGTCGGAATACTCGGGATAATAGGTCCTAAGCCACCCGGCAAACTGTGATGATACCGCAAAGATGGCATCACTTAACTCCATCGTCTGCCTCTCCGTCCTGCTCATCACCTCATCCACACATTCGTTGATCGCATTCTCATGTTCGACGCAGCCGTGCATCAGATATGCACAGGGCTTACCGAGTTTCTTAGCCCACCTGAGCGCGAGAAGATTCTGCCTAGAGTAGCCGGACATGAGCACTACATCACAGGCAGGCATCTTAAAAAATATCTCCAGCGCCCGCATAGGTTTAGACGAAAATATCAGGCGCCGCGTATTTTTCGGAAACCTCAGCAGATATTCCTTTGTAACATTGGCAGGTCCGGTCCCGGTCCTGTAATCGCCTATGACAAATATCTTCATCACTAACCCCTCAGGTATTCCCTGCGGCCCTTAAACATGAATGACATCGCATGAAACATGGACATGTTTTCCCGGTACAGATGTCTCTTCCTTAGTGCAAACTGCAATATAAGGATATACGATCCGAACCTTGACATCGCACAATACCCTGCACCGCGAGATATAAAGAAAGTATCATCATATCCTTTAAACCATGTTGAACTTTCTTCCCTTAATTTTGCTATCTTTACCGGCTCATAATATATCTTCAGGCCTCGTTTCAGGCAGTCGTAGAGGTAGATATTTTCCTCTCCCATAAGATATCTGCCCGAACCCGCTCCGAAACGCTCGTCAAATGCGATCTCCTTAACGCTCTCTCTCCTGAATGCCATCTCCGGTGAAAAAATCTTAAGCACGGACAGATAACCCATCCTTTTGGTTTTGGGATAATTGGGCTTTGGCTTTTCTTTTCTCTCAATATAAAAAACTATGAGATCGGCATCCGGATGTCTTGCAAATCCATCCATGATCCTGTTCTCATAATCAGGCAGATATTCAACATCATTATCGCACAGAATGCATATATCGGCGTCAGCCTCTTCGATCGCCATATTGCGGCTGCGGCTTAAGCCTCTCTCAATCGTCTCAACATAGGTAACGGTCTGCTCCCTGCCGTTCCCGCAGGAGCGTTTTACGCATTTTCGCGATTCATTGTCGCACTGGTTTATCACCACTGCATCCGTAGTTATATTTAGGGTATCTATATAGCTCTCATCCTTAAGGAACATGGCCGAGAGCAGCACCTGGAGCCTCATGATCATATTCTCCTGGCGACCGCGCGTACAGCCCAGAACACGAAACAGTATGCACTGTAGATCACACCCAGTCCTTCAACATTCCTGTACAGGTTCCATATCCTCTGTACCGCTGTCATCTTATTTGAAGAAAGAGTTCCGCTGCCTCGCCTGTATAAAGTGAGCTGCTCGTCAAGCCCGTATGCCCTGCCGACTTTCTTAAGAACCTTCCACCAGGTCGCCGTATCTTCGCTCGGGACATCCGGCATCATGATATCTTCCTTCTTAAGCTTTTCCATGTCAAACATGACCGTGCTTGTGAATATCGTTGTATTCTTAAGTGCCTGCTTATATGTTATGGTCTTAGGTACTCTGACTATCTTCTGAACACCGACACCGCTTTCATCCGCAAATTCATATCCGGTAAAAGAAAATGCAGCTTCATTTTCTTCCATGAACGCAAGCTGTTTTTCAAGCTTATCCGGCGACCACAGATCGTCTGCGTCAATATAACAGATATATCTTCCCTTAGCCTCTTCAACGCCTCTGTTTCTCGCATGTGCTGCACCACAGTTTTTTGCTCCCGCATCAATGAGTCTTATACGGTCCTCACCGTCTGTCATAAATCCTCTGATCTCTTCCACGGAATTATCCGTCGAACCGTCATCTGCAAGGATTAGCTCCCAGTCCCTGTATGTCTGGCTCTTGACCGACAGTATCGTATCCTCGATCCATTTACCGGCATTATATACCGGCACGATAATGCTGACTAACCCCTTATTCATCCGCATCCTCCTTAAGAAGCGCAGTAGTG
>JAFSZZ010000078.1 GCA_017458765.1 Lachnospiraceae bacterium
CATGATCGATCCCTTCCATCTTGAGGCTTACGGTGAGACCACCGTCAATTACAACAGGGATATTGAGATCTTCCCCGTGCTCGATTCGATCTTCGAGGGGATATACGGACATAATCCGTACAAATCTCCCACGGATATGGGCGTTAACATGGCAGGCAACTGCATAATAGACGATGATGTATGCTGCGAGGCATCAAGAATGGAGATAATCCGCCGCTACTATACGACGATCAACAATGTCGTAAACGAGAAGGCTTCTGAGAATGAAGTCATGAAGATCGAACTGATCATGAAGCAGGCCGGGATCACTACGGATGACCGAAAGGTTACGGTGGCTGCCAACAAGAGGGCTGAGGATCTGGGAGTTCCGTGTGCTGCCATTGAATTGCAGGACGGGCGTATAATCACATCCAAGACCTCGGACCTTCTCGGAGCGTCTGCGGCACTCCTTCTTAATGCGCTCAAGGAACTTGCGGGCATCGATCACGAGCTGCATGTTATATCAAGGGAGGCTATCGAGCCCATTCAGACTCTTAAGACAGAGTATCTGGGAGGCAGCAATCCCAGACTCCATACGGATGAGGTGCTCATCGCACTTGCAATGTCGGCCGTAAACGATAAGAACGCCAAGGCCGCAATGGAACAGCTTCATGCATTGAAGGGCTGTCAGGTGCACACATCCGTAATGCTGGCGGATGTTGATATAAAGACATTTAAGAGACTGGGCGTGGATCTTACGAGCGAACCCGTAAAGAAACATAAGGTTAAGGAAGCATAAACAGTAAGGGCAGGTAGATGATATGGATAATAAAGATATGAGCAGGGATGCGGATCCGGTACTTGTAATAATGGCAGCAGGCATGGGTTCGAGGTACGGCGGCTTAAAGCAGATAGATCCCGTGGATGAACAGGGAAACAAGATAATAGATTTTTCAATATACGATGCGATAAGGGCAGGCTTTAAGAAGGTCATTTTCGTGATAAAGAAGGAAAATGAGCAGGACTTTAAAAGCTGCATAGGAGATGTCGTTAAGGGGCATATCGAGGTTGAGTACGCTTTTCAGGAACTGTCGGATATCCCCGCAGGACAGTCAATCCCCGAGGGAAGGGTTAAACCGTGGGGGACGGCTCATGCGGTCTTGAGTGCAAGGAAGCTTATTAATGGGCCTTTTGCGGTCATAAATGCGGATGATTTTTACGGAAGAGAAGCCTTCAGGGTGATCTATGATCATCTGTCGACAACGAAGGATGATGATAAGTACAGATATGCAATGGTCGGTTATGCGCTGAAGAACACGCTTACCGAGAACGGTTATGTATCACGCGGCATATGCAGCACTGATGATAACGGATATCTTACGGACATAGTCGAGCGCACGCATATTGAAAAAAGGGACAACGGCGCGGTCTATACGGAGGATGAAGGAAAAACATATACGGATATTTCCAAGGACAGCATCGTGTCCATGAACATGTGGGGCTTTTCGAGAAGCTTTATAGATGAAGCGGAAAAGAGTTTCGAAAGATTTTTCGCCGAAACTGTTCCCTCAAACCCGCTTAAGGCCGAATGTTATCTGCCGGGAGTTGTGGATGTATTACTGAGGACGGACAAGGCCAGCGTTAAAGTGTTAAGATCAGGGGACCGCTGGTTCGGAGTAACCTATAAAGAAGACAAACCATTTGTAATGCAGTCGATAAGAGCACTTAAGGATAAGGGCGAGTATCCGGAGAAACTCTGGTAGGAGACAGAAAGGAGTGACAGAATGAATCGCAGAAGAAAGATGATGAAGCCGATATGCCTGATAATGGCATTGCTGATAGCGGCCTGTGATCCCGTGACCTTAAGTGCCGGAATGCTTCATCAACAGGAAGAAATAATTTCCATGGAAGCATACGGGACAGATGAAGGTTCAAACGATGAATTGGATCCTGTAGAGTTAATATCAAACGAAACCTTACCGGATGAATATGTTTCCGGTGGGATAACATCCGGTGACAGCTTATCGGATGAAGATATGTCTGTGGAGACAATATCCGGTGAAGACATATCGGATGAATGTGTATCCCGGAACATGATAAAGGATGACCCGAAGCAGGATAATACCGTGTCAGGGGACAGCCTTCCGTATGGCCTTGCCGGAATGCCGGAAGGGTATGCTCTTACGGATGAACAGTTGGAAATGCAGGACGAACTCAGAGAGCATGACATAGACAGTACGCTGGAAGGATTGTCAGCGGGGGAGGATTATGAAAGCAATGAGGTTTTTTTCCTGACTGAGGATGAGGAATATGCCAACCTCGCAGCTTCAGCTTATAACGGAACGCTTAAGTCGTTCGATAATGGTGTTGCTGTTATCGATCTTTCGGAAGCCGGTATAAGTGTTGCGGATGCTGTCAGAGCGGGAATGGATCCTGAAAATAACCTTCCTCCGGTTGAACCGAACTACAGATTGCATCTGATCACGGATGCTCCATCTGCTTTCAGTATGCCGTCATATGACGTAAGCGCTGCATCCACGGATGTCGCCGTGATGCAGTCATATGAGAGTCTGTATGAATCCGGAAAACTTAAGGATCCCTTCCTTAATCCGGCAAATAAGAGCTATCAATGGTTTCACAACATGATCAATACATATGAGGCATGGGGTGTGACCACGGGGAGCAGTAATATCACCATTGCGGTCATAGATACCGGAGTTTCGGATCATGAAGATTTCGGATCAAGACTTACGAGATACCATGTACCGGCCACCCCTGCGGATAACTCGGGACACGGCACGAATGTTGCCGGCATAGCTGCGGCCGGTTTAAACAGTAAGGGAGGAGCAGGTGTTGCTCCGGGGGTCAAAGTTCTTGGCATATCGGTATTTACATATGATTCAAAAGAAGAAGCCTGCTATGCCGATCAGACGGATGTGATAAAGGCTATCAACTACGTGGCAAACGGAACAGGATCAGCTGCAAGAAGGGCCGATATCATAAACCTGAGTCTCGGAGGACGAATATTTAATTCTTCTTACGGGAAAGTTATCGGAAATGCATATAAAAAAGGCGTAACTGTAATAGCGTCAGCCGGCAACGAAGCATCTAACGCTTATGCATGGCCTGCGGGATATGATCATGTTATAGCTGTTGCGGCCGTTGACCAGCGCGGGGCAAAGACCGATTTCTCCAATCCGTCTCCGTATGTGGATATAGCAGCACCCGGATACAATATGTTTTCAACATGGAACAGGACTGAGGCCCATGAAGAGGATGTAATGTATCCTAAGTCCGACACGTCTTCACACAGTGAATACGGGCAGATGAACGGAACATCACAGGCAGCCCCGGTGATCGCGGGAGCATGCGCTCTGTATATGAGTGCGGTAGGCCATGTTGATCCGGATACAATGGAGAAGGTGCTTTTGAGCAGCACCAATAAGGCTGCTACCAACGGTACCGGAGCGGGTATCATAGATCTTGCGAAGATGTTTTCAAAAGACAGAACGGCACCGGTCATCACATATACAGATAATAAAGGTACAGTAACGTATGACGCCAAGATCACGATAAAAGCAGGTGACGGGATAACAAAAAGCAGTGGGATCACGGGACTTGGAGGTAAGATAATATATACGGTCAATGGAAAAAATCCCACTATCCTTAACGGTGAAGTTGTAAACGGTGAAATATATACTTCGGCTCTTACTGCCGGAGGTCTTGTCAGGAAATACGGGATCAAGGCAGGACAGACTGTGACGATCAAGGCCGCAACAGTCAGCGGGATGGGCGTTCTCAGTAATGTGAAGTCGGTATCGTTCAAGGTATCCGATGCGGCAACGGGTGTGAGCATAGATGCGTATCCCGAAAGTATTGCCGCCGGTGGAAATTATAAATTCAGTGCGACCATGACGCCCGAAGGATCTTCCCAAAAGGCACTCTGGGAGATCGTGCAAAAGGATGCAAAGCTTACAGGTGCTAAGATAAATGCGTCCACAGGTGTGCTTACCACTAAGGCAGGGCAGACCGGAAAACTTAAGATAAAATGTACCGCGCAGTCGGGAGGCAAGCCTTCTCAGACAACCGGGTTCATAAATATAACGAACAAGGCAAAGCTTAAAAAGCTTACACTAAACAAACCAAATCTTACGATTGATTTCGGAACGTCGGGGAAGACCGGCACGATAAGCGTCCAGAAAGTTGAGGATGCGTTAAATACAGCCGGCTTAAAGCCTGATTCTTATACGTATAAATGGGTGAGCAGTGATGAGAATGTAGTCAGCATAACGAGCAGTGAGGTCAGCAACAAAAGCGTAACTGTAAGAGCCGAAGGCAAGGGAAGGGCTAAGATCACCTGCATGGCAATGGACGGAAGCAATGTAACCGCAGTATGTAATATCACTGTTACGCAGCTTGCCGTTCTTATCAGGGTAGAAGGACAGAAATATATTGCACCGGGCACAACGGCAGGTTATAAAGCAATGGTTCAGCCGGCGGAAACGAATGATAAGAAGGTAACATGGTCTCTGTCCGGTGCACCCGCAGATGTCAAAGTAGATACAAAGACAGGTAAGCTCACAGCAGACAAGACAGCAGCTTCAGGAAAGAGCTTTAAGATTATTGCGACATCGACGGATAACGGGAAAGTTAAGGGCGAATTCACTGTGACAACAGCGTCACGGGCAGCATCAGTCAAGGTAACACCCAAGATCTCTTACAGTAAAGATGCCATGATCCCTGTATATGATAAGGCGGGTTCGCTTAAAAGTGCAAGGATGTATACGGTAAATGCCCAGGGCGGTAACGATGAATCAAGCCTTACCCTCAACGCAAAGGTAACTGCATCGTCCGGCTCTGCGGGAAGTCAGGTATCATTCACAAGCAGCAATCCCGACGTTGCCGAGGTGATCACAGCCTCAGGCACATCGACGTCTGTCAAGGCACATAAGGCAGGGACGGTCAGGATCACCTGCATGGCCGATGACGGAAGCGGGAAAAAGGCAGTAGTCACGATAAAGGTCATAGTACCTGCTTCAGATCTTAAGGTCATCCCGGTAAATGACCAGGCGATCATCGCGGGAGGCTGCAGTGCAGCATGTAAGGGCATTATCGGAGATCTGTACGGAAAGCCGTCGATAAACAAGGTTAAATGGGATTTTGCACCGGTTACTGTAGGAAGCAGTTTTTCACCATCCACCGGAGAGGGATTCGGTTCTCCCAATGATACAGTGACGGAAATGGTCAGGAAGTATAAACTTATGAAGTTTAGCAACGGTAAAGTAAGTGTCTCACCATTATACATAAGATCGCCATATTATGAATATGGCTATAAGGGGATAATGGTCACGGCGAGAACAACCGACGGAACCAATCTTACATCGAGTGCTTACTTTTATACAATGGTGAAACTTGACAAAATGTATGTACCGGGTAATATACCGGGCATAATATTTAATTCAAAGACTGATCTTAATACATTGTATTCAGTGCCGCTGCAAAATTGCGGTCCGGGTAAGATAACGACAACGGTAAGTAATACCGGTGTCGTAACGGCATATGTTGCCGACGGAAAACTGGCTATCAATCCTCTTAAGAAGGGAAGTGCCACTATCAGGTATAAACGAAATGACGGAAGCGGAGCTTCGGGAAGTTTCAAAGTGATCATACAATAAGGAAGAACAAATATGAACAATTCTATTCTTGAAACAGAACAGGTCAGACAGATCAATAAGCTTCTTTTGGTGGTGCTTATCATCACATCATTTTTCGGAGTTGCCGGAGTATTGTCACAGCTTACCAGTGCCGACATGGCTCCGTACAAGAGTGTGGTACCGGCGGTTCTTGGCGTTATCAACCTGATAATATCAATCGTGGTATATAAGGTATCGGAGCCGGAGTTTTTCCATAAATATGTAGCTGTTGGATATCTGGTCGTATACGCGGCAATGCTGCTCTTATCAATGAACGGGACCACATTTCCCTATCTTATCCCTATCATGATAATGACGATCCTTTATCTTGACAGGACGGCAAGTCTCGGCCTTGGCATAGCGTTTATAGTACTGAATGTCATCAGGGTCATCATAAACGTTACGACTATGGTGCTTGATGATGTTATCGAGATCTCGATGATATCGATCATCATTTCTATCCTTACCATGCTGGCTACGGTATTGGGTACGCGCCTCCTTATCAGGTTCATCGGTGAAAATATGGCCAATGTTGAAGAAGCAGCGAAAGAACGGGCAAGAGTATCCGAGAACATCCTTAATGTGACCGATCAGGTGACGGCAGATTTCAAAACGCTTAAGAGCGGACTTGATGAGGTTGGTGAAACCTCAAGGCTTGTATGTGATTCCATAGATCAGATAGGACAGGGAAATGAAGAGAACCTGAGTGCTGTAGAACTGCAGACAAATATGACGGGTGAGATCCAGTCGCTTCTTAATGAGACGGATGAGATAACGGCTGAGGCAGTCGAAGTATCCGGACAGATGACGGATATGCTCGGCAGGAGCCTTAATGATATGGAGAGCCTCGTTGTCCAGTCAATAGAAACAACGGAAGTGGGAAACCAGATGAAATCCGCTGCCGAGAGACAGCAGAAGGCTTCGGATGAGGCTAAGAACATTACGGAGATGATCTTCAGTATATCGGAAGAGACCAATCTGTTAGCACTCAATGCTTCGATAGAGGCAGCAAGAGCCGGAGAGGCCGGACGAGGTTTTGCCGTGGTTGCATCGGAGATAAGCCATCTTGCAGATCAGACACAGAAATCAACGGAACAGATCGCCAATATACTTAAAGAACTTGCGGAGAATGCAGGAGAGGTTTCGGAGAAGGCAGTGAGCACCGTTGAGATGGCAAATGCACAGAAGGATCTGGTCGAGCAGGTAAAGGGTGTTATAAACGAGTCAAGGGAATATTCGGTCAAACTGGGTGATACCCTTAAGACAGTGAGCGGTGATATGGCAAGGATCAAGGATTCAAATGATGAAGTTGTCAATTCAACGACCAGGCTGTTGGCTACCAGCGAGGAATTCACGGCAAGTACCCAGGAAACGATCAGGATAAGCCGGAATAACATGGATAAGATAGAGGAAGCGATCGATATAATGACCAATATATCGGGTAAACTTCAGGAACTGGCGGAATAGATAAGAGATCATGAGATATACCGCGGAACTTAAGAGAAAAAATATCGGTAATGCTTGTGTTTGCAATGCTCATATCGGGGCTGGCAGGGCTTGCCGTAAATGTCGAGACGGATTCCGATACGGATAACGACGGTAAAAGAGATCTGGTTTGATCTGGAGATCCTTAAGCAGACCAATGTTAAAAAGAAGCTGATTTACGTAATTCAGGAGGATTTTGATGAGTAACAGGATAAGGAAGATACTTGCAAGGATATGTGTACTTGCGGTCATATCATCGACCGTCTTACCGGGAACGGTACCGGTCATGGCGGATATGCAGCCGGAGGATATACCGGTCATGACGGATGAGCAGTCCGGAGAAACGGAACTGTATGAAGATATGGCAGATAACGGTAATATAAGCGGAGAAAATGGTTTTTCGCAGGAGGATATTGCAGAGGCGCTCCTTGATGAGAAGGCTGCCGGGGCTGAGGAGAACGGGGATATCCTTGCTCAGCCTGAGAATGAAAGAGGAGCGGAGGAACTTACTGCGGATCCTGATATTTCAATGGTTTCCGATAATATGGCAGAAAATCCGGATGCTGCCCGGGATGTGAACATTCTTGAGGATGAGACCCCGGAACAGTTTCTTGAACGTGTGTTGGGTGCGGAAGGAGAACTGCCCGACTATGCTGCGCCCAAGAGTATCGATGATAGTGATTTCAGTGCCGCCAGATACCCGAACCGTATCATAGTGAGCAATAATTCAACGGTCAGTGGGAATGAAAATGACCTGTATGCGGTCATTGTATCCGCAAATGAGGCCGATCAGCCGGATCAGCTGCTTTGGGGCGGAAGGATACAACCCGGTAAGACATTGTCGATCTATCACTCGCATAATAAAGATGGCGGGGAAATACCGATCAACGAGTCTGCTGATTATATGCTCTGGCTTGGAAGGGGCTATTCGTACGGTTCCGATGAAGTCGAGGATTTTGGCTTCCTCGGAAGATACATTGAGGAAGGCAAAACCGAATATACACAATACAATATCTTATATAAAATAAAACTTGGATCAGATAAGATAGATCCTGAAAAAGATACATCGTGGGCTGACGGTTACTCGGGGATAAACCTAAAGGCGGCGGTACAGAAGAATATGTCGGTAAAATTCTCCTGGTCTCCGAACGGGAAGGATAAAGTTCAGAAAACCTTTAAAAAGTATGCACTCTTTGAACTGGTCGAAGACAGCGGTTATCCCAGCGGTTATAAAGAGATACAGCGCTGGCCTCTTAATAAGGATAATTCGGCAAAGGAGCCTTCAGGGAGCAGATCCGCCACTCTCAAGCCGGGATGGGAGAACGATAAGGACAGTCATATCCTTAACAGTTCGATGATCTATCTGCTTAAATGTTATGACAAGGACGGCAAGACGGTAATAAAGGAATACGTTACTACCGTTGCACCGTATTTCCTGCAGATGCAGAGCGGAAATGAAACAGGAGAATTTGAATATAAATTTACGCAGGATAAGAACAACAGCGCAAGATTCTACAGACTGGAGGTTGCCGAGAAGAACAGGGAAGCGGATGACAGGAATCCAACGGGTTATCATGAAGAATGGAGCGTTGATATAAACGGGGAGAGCCTCGATATATATTCGATAGGTGATTATATGATCGCAAAGAATAATCAGCCCCGAGCGGTATCCATGATCTACAGTAAGAAAGCGCCTGAGGCCGTGCTTGGCAGGACCTATTACGGCAGGATACAGACAGTGGCTTATATCGGCGGACTTAAGGTCATATCCGCACCTTCAAATGTTTTGAATGTAAAGGCCGGTCCGAACAGATGCTATGTGATCGATATCGCAGGCGTTTATTATGATGTCAATGATGCGAGGTTAAAGCCCGAACAGGGCAGGAATGCCAGGAACATAGAACGTGCAAGTGCACATATAAACGGTTTTCTGGATGGGGTCGAGATGATCTCGCATAACGGTATTTATATACATGAGGACAATAAGGGCACCGATCTTAAGAGCGGCATGATCTTCTTTATCGGTGAGGATGATGAGAGCAATATCCAGTCCTATGAGCTTCTCCGCAGTGAAAATGAAAACGGACCATATAAGAGTATAAAGAATTATGCCCTTAATAATAATATGCTGCTCAAGCTTAAGATCACTTCGGAATACCTGAAGGATTACAATTTTTATGCAATGCAGTATACTTCATTCCCGCTTGAGAAGGATTATTACTATACTGTACGGGCTAAGACGAAGAAGGGCGGTTACCTCGGAGGATACGGTAACGGCGAGTACAACAGGGCTGATATGGATAAGGTTCAGGGACTGGCGACGGTTGACAGCAACCAGACAACAATAGCACTTGTCTGGGAGCATGATGACTGTGTTAAACAGTACTGGCTGTACAGGAGTGAAAAGCCGTTCCCTGATATGGATTATGCTCCTGTAGATGAAAAAAACAGGCCCTGCCCTATTGCTAAGCTTTCCGGAGGATCTTTTAAGAAGACGGAATATGATGTGGATGAAGACGGGAAAAAGGAAGTGATCAGGTATCATATCTATTATGATAAGAAGGTCAGGACTGATGTGAAGTATTACTATTTTGTGCGTCCCATATATAATACGAAGATCCCTTCCAATCTTAAGGATCCGACATATCGTACCTACAATATGGATAAGTGTTCCAAGGAGGTGGAAGGCAAGGCTTCGGCTGCTTATGCACAGGTCAAGAATTTCAAAGCATCCAATTATGCGGCAGAGACCATAAGGTTAAGCTTCAGCCAGATTAAGACCAATACAAGCGGCAGTGGGGGATATACGCCTACCAGATACAGGATATACAGGCTGAAGGTTGATAAGGATACCAGGAAGCTGACGGAAGATATGAAACCGGATCTCGATAAGCTTTATCATAAGAAGTATGAAGAAAAAATGGATTATTCTGAATTCGAAGATATGATAAACGGATGGAAAGAAAGTGAATGGGATACAAAATTCTTCAATCTGTACGGGACGCCGGATAACAAGTACAAGTGGGAAAGAGCCGGGCTTACAGAAAATGGAATAACGTATGATTATATAAACGGAGACGGAAAGACCACAAAGACACGCACGGTGGACAATGCTGCTACGGTTGGCGAATACTATTTCTACCTTATCCAGTTTTCAACAAGGAATTCGGAAGATCCGGATAAACCCGGTACGGCGGGACAGATATTTACATATACCTCGCGCATACAGAATGTTCCTCTTCCGGTTGAGAACGTCAGGGCGGAATATGCCGGTTCAGGATCCGGCATTAGAATACGATGGAATTTTAATGGCAGAGACAACAAGAACAAGGACTATATCCGTGCACAGATAAGCCTTGACGGCGGTTATAACTGGATTGACAGGGGCAGGGCAACGGAGTTTACTGATTACGGTCTTACAAGAGGTGATGAACGTACTTATTTGATACGTACAAGATACTTAAATGGCAGCAATGAGGCTGTCAGCGGATATACGACGATAACAGCCTCTCTTCCGAGCAGGATTGAGTTATCAAACGATAATATCACGGTAAGAGCCGGAGAATACGCCGAATTTTCCGCCAAGCCCGTACGTAACGGCGGCGGGATAGCCACATTGGGAGACATAAATATGTACTGCTCTTCAGGCATTATAAATTTTAGAAGGGAAGGAAATACCGGAAAGATCACCGGCATATCACCCGGTACCACTTACATCAGGGTTGAATGCGCCGGTATCAGCAGGGATGTTAAGGTAACGGTTCTGTCCGCAGCCACAAAATAAAACAGATGCGGCATTGATACAGGAAGACACGGGCTCTGCCCGTGTCTTTCGTTATTGTATATAAATGATAGCGGTCCTGCGAAGGGATGACAGTATACGCAGGAACCCGGAGTAGATAACTCCGGCGGCATACAGGTACACCAAAACATTAAGCGTCCTAAGATCTGCCGCAAATATAAACGCGATCACGGTGATCATGATGTTGCCAAGTCCCGTGATAAGGCTGAGCTTCCATGAGGGTGCATTGATCCTGCGGGCTTCCCTTGACCGAAGGATGTCAATAATGCCGTAGAAAAAATGTATTCCCAGCAGATAAAAAGCCACATACACTTTCGTATTATCGGATACCGTCAATGTGAACAGACCAAGATCGAGGATTATCACGCCTCTGTAAAGAATGCGCCTGCCGCCCACCATTTTGCGCGCAAGCGTTATATAATATATGATCTGCCGGAAACCGTACAATGTAAGTGAAATGCTCAGGATCAGCGCAGCGGCGCCTATTCCCATATCAGGATAGAGCGTCATAAGTATACCGCCGGCGATCATTCCTACTCCTGTTATTATGTTTTTGATCCTCTGAACTACAGTCATATCATTTACCCTTCTTCAGGGATGAACGAAGTCTCCCGTCTATGGAGAAGCCGGCAAGAAGATTACCGGACGTAAATATCTCATGTGTTACCATACTCTTCTGTGACAGGGCAGCGGTCAGGAACTTGCCGAGGAAGGTTTCGTCCCGCCTTGAGGCATTTTCCGCCTGCATATATTCAGCCTGATATTTGTCAATATCAAAATCCTCGATCTCACAGCCTGAGAGACTTTGGCCGAAGCTCCTCCAGTCGTCACAGGAATCGGTCTGCCGTTTCCTTATGATCCCTTCGATCTGTGCACGGTGCGGGATCATCGCGTCGGTATCGTATCTGCCTACCTCAAATGAACCGCTTCCTCTGCGAAGATATTTAAGGGCATAGATCATCTGAGTGAACGCCCTTAAATAGTCGGCCGGATTGTCCTTGACGATCTCCTCGTAATCACCCCAGGCGGGAAGGTATTTGTAGCGGATGAAGCTGTAGTCGGGAAGGTGTCCGGCTCTTCCGTGACCGAGGTTCATGATGGAGTGTTCGCTTCCCTGATAGGGACTGTTGACATATATGTGCTCATCCGGATCATCCTTAAGTGTGGTTGAGTGCCTGAACGTAATACGGTGTTCGTCATAAGCGTCGTCTAAGGGCATTATTTCATAAAAATAGTCGTCGGTGTTGTTAATGACAAGTGAGGGAGTACCTGCGAAGTTTTGATGAGCCCATGTATCTGCGAGAACGTGCATGGCGATACCTGCGGCCTGGAGAGACCTGCCCATGGCATTTCTCACCGTAGCGGCAAGCAGCATACCGTTTGGCCTGCAGATGAGCCTGTATTTGCTTAAGTAAATACCGGTACAGCCGGCTCTGTAAGCATACAGGTCTCCCGGGAGAAAATGGAAGGATGACCAGATCCTGGTTATGTTCTGGAGGGATAAGATGTCGCTTCCTGCCGACATGAGTTCTAACTGAAGCTGTGTCGTTGCGGCATTGCGGGGTGCACCGATCTTCGATAAATAGGTGGCCGAGCAGCAGTCCACAAACTGTGCGCTGTAGCATATGTCCATGCATTCATCGTGCGAAAAGCCTGCAAGATATGCGGCACAGTAGGTGGCATAATAGTGAAAATCCTTCTGCATTACAATGTTGCCTCCTTAAGGAGCTCCTGCTGTATTATCTTATATCTGACAGAGGCTGTCAGAAGCCCGATAAGCATACCGACAGATGTGGCGTCAACAAGCATTGAGACCAGCGAATCGATAAGCAGTTCGCCGCTTTCATCAAGAGATAACGCACCTGATATTAAGGATGCGGATTCGATCATGATCAGTATCACGGTGATCACGACCGTAGCAGGACGCAACCGGCCGCCCCTTGCCGAACGTATTGCGGCGGTCCCCACCAGATATCGGAGGATAAGCATAGCGACCGCAAGGATCATAAGGATGATATAAGCCCGGAGCATAGTATGTCTTATGATCTGCGGATCATCCGTCTCAATGAGCGCTGTCAGTGAGCTTCTTCCCATAAGGAAGAGCAGGTTAAGCTTAAAGAATGCCCACAGTCCGAATAAGATCACGCCTGCGCCTGTGGTTTTCAGCCTGTCCTGCTGCCGTCTTAATTCTCTCTCCATAACTAACCTCATTTTCCTTTGAAGGATATATTCAGTTTAATGCGAACCTTACCCAAAATCAACCTCAAATAAGGTATCGGCGCGGACATTGACCGGCGCGGTTAATGCGTCGGTTTTTTATGGGGAAAATGTACGGAAAAACGCCCACAGCCTCGCTTGGCAGAAACATGACGTATGAAAAGCCGCATCCTTAATGTATAATATCTGTACTTATATGTGACAGTGAAACAGGGGACGGTTCTCCGTTTCAGAAAGCGAGGAAGGGATATGAAGAAAAAGATTTCAAGGACACTGAGCGGTATTCTGATAGTGGGGATGATCGTGACATCCTTGCCGGTGGAGGTATTTGCCGATACATATCAGGCAGATCCGGCAGGCGGGTATGCTTCGGTTGAAGCTGCTTCTGTCGAGGATATTGCATTTGCTGATGCTCAGGCTGAGAATATTTATACCGATGTGACAGATGCCGGAAATGCCCTTGCCGAAGAGGCAGATAACGGAGATGCTCTTACCGAAGAGGATGCCACGGACAAGGTTCCGGCGGTGGAGGGCATATTGACCGGAGACGAAGAGGTCGAAATTGAAGACACCGATGCCGAGATGACTGTCCTTGATGAGGTCGTGGAGGAG
>JAFSZZ010000079.1 GCA_017458765.1 Lachnospiraceae bacterium
ATGATGTACTGACCCTTAACTCCGGAATCTTCATCGCTTATCTTCTTCGCCACACCGTTTTCCGCTGTATAGCTGTATTTCACGGTCCCTCCGCCCTTCGGTGTACCTTCGAGCGTCATCTGACCGTTTTCGAGCCCGTCCGTATAAGTTCCCGTGATCACCTGCTTGCTTAAACCGGACGCGCCTATCTTATCCTTATAATAATTGGATGTGCATTTGCCCTGACCGTTAGGTTTATCGTTACTCCACTCTCCTTCATAAACAAAGGAGCCTATCGCGGAAGACTCGGAATAGACAGCCCTCATCAAAATGCCGTGACCGCTTCGCAAATTACCCGCGAAATCACCGTAATAGTAATAACCGTTCTCATATACGGCAATGCCCTTGCCCTCACGGCTGCCCTCCGGAGTCTTGGTGCCGTAATAAAACGAATTACTGCCTATGACTTCATCTGCAAGATCGGAGAATTCTTCCGTCCGCATCATATCCTTGACCGCATCCAGATCCTCAGCCGCAAAGCATTCGTACAGTTTCTGCAGAGTATCGGAATGAGCTTCCTCCAAAGCCACCCGTTCTGCCTCCTCAGCAGCGGCAGCTTCCTCTTCGGCCTGTATCCTCGCCTTCTCGGCCTCCACTGCATCGATCTTTAACTTCATGGTTTCATCGCCGGTATTTTCATATCCTGTCTGCAGCGATATCATCATATTATCGGTATCACCGAGCTGTTCATATATATTGGCCACTCCCCAATAGGGGGTTTTATTCGTCCTGTTATACATAAGAGATTTCTGATACGCTTCCACTGCCTCGGCAGATGTTTCGGTATTCTCAGCTATCTTTATATATGCATAGGATATGGCGTTCCTTATCTCTTCACTCTCCGGCTCATAATTCAAGGCATCATCATAATATTTTATCGCAGTTTCATAGTCTCCGGAATCCATATATGAACTGCCGGTTTTCAGCAGATCCGCCAGCTTATTTGCTTCGGAAAAATAGCTGACTCCATAATACACACCCATTATTATGGCAATTACGATTACTATCCCCGTGGCAACCGCCATTAAAAGCCTTGCCTTTTTAGTGTTCACTAACTTCCTCTCCCCTCAGATTCTCTATCTGCCAGTCTATCGGCTCAATGCCGTTGCTTTTTAAGAATTCATTCGCTTTACTGAAATGCCTGCACCCGAAGAATCCTCTGTATGCCGATAGCGGCGACGGGTGTGGCGCGGTAAGTATAAGATGTTTCGGATTATCAAGCATGGACTTCTTTGTCTGGGCGGGCTTTCCCCACAGCATATAAACTATGGGTCTGTCCTGTTCGTTTAGTGCGCTTATTGCCGCATCCGTGAATTCCTCCCAGCCTATACCCCTGTGAGAATTGGCCTGATGATCCCTGACGGTGAGCACTGTATTGAGCAGCAGCACACCCTGTTTTGCCCATTTTACAAGATATCCGTTATCCGGGATATAGCAGCCCAGATCATCCTTAAGCTCCTTATAAATATTCTCAAGGGATGGCGGTATCTCTATCCCGGGCTGTACAGAAAAGCACAGTCCGTGAGCCTGTCCGTATTCATGATAAGGGTCCTGCCCAAGTATGAGCACCTTTACCTTGCTTAAAGGTGTATATTTAAATGCATTAAATATATCGCCCGAGGGCGGAAATATGACCCTGTTGGTATATTCCTCCCTTACCTTATCATAAAGCTTCCTGTAATACGGCTTTGCGAATTCTTTGCTCAACGGCTCAAGCCAGTCATTATCTATTGCAGCCATTATAACCTCACCGAAACTCCCTTATTTCTCAAATACTCTTTAAGGTCGCCTATCTTAAGTTCTTTGTAATGGAACAGCGATGCCGCAAGAGCCGCATCTGCCCTTCCGTCTGTCAGAGCCTCATAAAAATGCTCCTTCGATCCTGCTCCGCCCGAAGCTATCACGGGAATATCGACATTTTCCGAAATGGTCCTTGTAAGTTCTATATCATATCCGGCCTTAGTTCCGTCCCTGTCCATACTTGTAAGGAGTATCTCTCCCGCTCCGAGTTCGCAGGCTTTCATTGCCCATTCCACCGCATCTATCCCCATATCTATGCGGCCACCGTTCTTATATATATTATATCCTTTGCCGTCCTCACGGCGTTTTGCATCTATAGCCACAACAACGCACTGGCTTCCGAACTTGTCGGCAGCCCTTGATATCAACTCCGGTTCCATTATAGCTGCGGAATTTACCGCAACCTTATCGGCGCCTTCCCTTAGGATCATACGGAAATCATCCACCGTACGTATCCCGCCGCCCACCGTGAATGGGATGAATATGGTCTCTGCTATCCTTCGCACCAGCCCGGCTTTTATCTCCCTGGCATCCGAAGATGCGGTTATATCCAGGAATACAAGTTCATCGGCGCCCTCACTGTCATACAACTTACTCACCTCAATAGGATCTCCGGCATCCTTAAGGTTTACAAAATTGGTTCCCTTCACTACACGTCCGTTATTAACGTCCAGACAGGGAATTATCCTTTTGGTGTACATAAACTTTCTCCTAAAGCCTCAAGAAATTATCAAGCATCTTAAGTCCCACAGACGAACTCTTTTCCGGATGGAACTGACAGGCAAAGATATTATCCTTCTCGACAGAGGCATGTATGCATGTATTATATTCTGTCACAGCAGTAACTATATTTTCATCTTCCGCCTTAAGGTAATAAGAATGGACAAAATACACATAAGCCCCCTCTTCTATACCGCGAAACAGCCTTCCGTTGTTCATAAAATGAAGTGAATTCCATCCCATGTGCGGTATCTTAACGTACTCACCCACAGGGATCCTCAGGATCTCACCTTTAAGAAGTGATAATCCCTTTACGGAAGGAGCCTCATCGCTTCTCTCAAACATAAGCTGAAGTCCCAGACATATACCGAGAAACGGCGTTCCCTTATCCACAACCTCATGGATAACGGGCTCAAGACCGTACCCGTTTATCTTCTCCATTGCATCTCCAAAGGCTCCCACACCCGGAAGTATGACCTTATCCGCATTAAGTATCTTCTCAGGTTCCCTTGTTACGACCACATCAGCGCCAAGATGAACCAGAGCCTTTTCGACACTCTTAATATTGCCTGCATCATAATCTATTACAGCTACCATCGATCCTCCTCATAATTACGGTGATCCTGATCACAGGACAAGAATATCATCGGGATTGCCTACCGGCGTATCGTTATAGTAATCATCCTCTCCGTAGCCTTCCTCTGTATCATCTTCCGGTTCTTCCTCAGGTTCCTCTTCCACATAGTCTTCGGTATCATCCTCAGGCTCCTCTTCCTCAGGTTCCTCTTCCTCATCCGTATATTCTTCTTCCGGTTCGGTTTCTTCTTCATCTGTATACTCATCGCTATACAGAGTTTCGCTCGTATAATCCTCTCCGCTCCCGGTATCAAATTCCGATTCTTCTCCGTCTATCACCGGATTTGTATCGTAGAAGTCGTATGTCTCAACATCCTCACCGTCTCCGCCCGTACTTCCGTTTTCAACATATCCGTACAAAGCCTTGCTGTATTCCTGGCTGTCTCCTATTGCGAGCCATTTTCTTGCCTGATCTTCTGATACGTCAAAGGATACATCCAGTTCGGAAATTATCTCATCCGCCAGTTCGTTAAACCTGTCCAGTATTCCGAACTTTTCAGCATTCTCTCTGTTTTCGTCTATATCTCCGACAGCCTGCACAAGAGCATTCAGCGCATCCGCCATCATGCCGAGTTCATAGTAATTATTGTACGACCTTAACTTCTGCTGAAGCTTATACAGTATAAGGTTCTTATC
>JAFSZZ010000007.1 GCA_017458765.1 Lachnospiraceae bacterium
TGGAAGATCGGCCACATTCGTCTTTCTCTCCTTTGACATCTGATAGCTTCCGAACGGATGATTGATGATATTGCCTTCGGTGTCGACCAAAAAGGCATATCCCGTATCCGAATAACTGTCCCCCAGTATATCTATAAGATCGTCCATAAAGAAATCAATACCGAAGATGCCTAAGAATTCTTCCGTATCCGCATTGTATACAACTTTGGACATCGTAACGCAGTATCCGCCGGTCTGACTGTCATAATAGGGAGCCGTTATACTGTAACCGTCATCGGAATTCAATGATCCGATATACCAAGGGCGTTCTTCAACCTTCCAGCCCGGTTCGGGTGTCCAGCCGTTATTCATGTAAACCGTGTGTTCAAGCTCCGGATTGCCCAGATATGTCGCTGATATTTCGGGATACTGAACCGTGATCCTGTTTAAATATTCAACCATCCCGTCATAATCCTCAAGCATATCGGGATTGGTAGATACGATAGAGCAGAACATATCGAGGATACTCTTCTGGGTATTTATCCATTCCGACAGTTTATCTTCATATTTATCGGCTGCGGAACGCATCATGGCATTTCCCCAGCGGGCAGTCGAATTTATCGTGTTATAAAGGTTGATGAGCATTACCGCCGACATAAGAAGAAGGACTACGGTCCTGAAGCGCTTGCTCATTCCCGTCCTGCCGAAAACTCCTTCGCTTCGTTTTCCGCCCTCTGCACGTACTATGCTCGAATATGACGTGATCTGTCCTATCATATCCGATAACTTCTGCGCCGACAGGTTTATCCTCGCAAAAGCCTCCTCATAACTGTCTGTATTGTCCGTGATCTCCTTGCCGGAGCTGTCCATTATCGATTTAAGCGGTCCCTGAAGATCGCTCGTGATGCCACGCAGGAACTTTTCCTTGCTGTCCATAGCATCCTCGGCATTCTTCTGGCTCCTTACGGCCAGAATATACAGTATGATGATCACAGTAAAGATCGACAGGGACAGAACCAGAGTGACTATGAACTGTATATATGCATCGCGATAAAGCGCCCATTCGCTTTCACTTATTATAAGGTACCAGCCATTGCCGGTACGTGTTGCAAACATACTGTCATACAGATGATCCGCCCTGACTCTTCCGGCAATAACTCCCTTTTTATTCTTTACCAGAGAATACATGCCCCCGTATCGCGGCATCGCACTCATCAGATACTGTCCTATGAGTACTTCATCCGAGCATCCGGCTATTATCCCGTCCTCTGTAACAATGACTGCAGCATTATGAGAACCCCTCTCATACATCTGCTCAATATATGCCTGTATATTATCCAAAGTATAATCAACGGCAATAACCGTTGATCTGTCCGCAAGCATCACGGAAACCGTATAACAGATATTTCCGGTCACCACATCCACATACGGTGCCGATACGTACGGCCGCCCTTCCGCCTTTATCGCGCCCGTATACCAGATACGTTCAAATGCATTGAAACTGTCAATATCAACGATGCCCGGTAATACCGCCATATCGGGACCGGCCATGTAAACATTGAATACACCGCTTCCCGATCCGATAAGTTCCGAGCGTCTCCTGTATATAAACTTCCTCATCAGGTCATAATCATGCGTATACTCCTGAGCCTCGATCGCAAGCTCAAGTGTAAGATTTCCGGCACTGCTCAGCATACTTTCAAGCTTACCGCTCACCGCCGTCAGCTGATATATCCCGGAATCCTTCGTTTGCTGCCTGGTCTGTCTGAACACTATCCATGCTTCCGCGAAAGTAACAGCCAGCAGTATCAGAGCGATCAGGATTATGACTCCTACCCTTCTGCTTCTTTTCATATACTATGCATATCCCTGTTCATAACAGCCGCAATGGCCTCACCCATTCTTACCGGAATCTCACAGCCTTCCTTCATGCCGCGAAGGACCTTGTCGGTGAAAGAGAGCTCCTGTTTTGGCAAAAGTACTATTACAGTAGAACCTCCGTACTCGAAGTATCCCTTCTCGTCGCCTCTTTTGACCTTTTTTTTGCCCATGCAATGGTTTACGATCCTGCCGACCAGCATCGCTCCGACTTCCATCTGAACACATCTTCCGAAATTATCCGTATCGATAACCGCATATTCCCTTGTATTCCTGACAAATACCGGATGATCCTCAAGCGCAACCGGCTGAACGGTATGATAAACACCGTTTATATGTCTGTTTGCATATTTTTTCCCGGAATCAAAATAGATATATCTGTGATAATTGTCGACGCAAAGCCTGTATACGAGACAGTAGCCCCCTTCAAATGTCTCTGCCAGACGTCTGTCCCTTAACATCCCCCGTATGCCGAACGCACTCTGCTTAACCTCTATCACGGTCCCCTTATCTATTCGCGATACCTTAAGCAGACCGTCGCACGGGGCCACCAGATCATCAGCCGCCTCACTTACCGGGCGAAGGCCCTGCCTGATCTTTCGTCTGAAGAAATCATTAAAACAGCGGATATCATCAAGCACATAATCCTCTGTCCTTATATTGTTCATACGGACAAATGGTTTTATGAGAAGCTTTGATATCCGGCTGTCCAGAATATATCCCGCTATATCGGATACAGGTTTGGATATCAACGGTCTCAGCAATATCCTTCCTGCCCCTGTTTTATACAGTTTATTTAAATAAGACATATTTATCACTTGAGAAGATCAGTATCGTTGCCACAAATTCGATCGTACCTATGATTATCATAATGATAAGTCCCGTCTTCCCGGGCTTCCTTACCCTTATATTCCATATAAACAGGATGGCAACAAACAACATCATAAAGAAATAGAAAAATGTCAGATTTGCACTTGTATAATAATGGATGATAAGCGTAAGCGGAAATACGAGCGCCGCCGTGGTGACCGGAAGTCCCGCAAAATATTCGACACCGGTTTTTTCGGCCTCTGCCTTGCGCACTTCTTCCGTAGAATTAAAATACGCAAGTCTTATAAGGGCCGCAAGGATATAGAAAACGGCTATCGCCAAAAGGATGATCACCATCCAGATACTGCCTTCATAATCCTTCCGCCTTACTATCTCCGTAAATATCCCGCTCACGCGCAGAAGAGCAAGACCTATCGCTGCCGGCAGGACACCGAAACAGATAAGATCCGAAAGCGAATCGATCTGGACTCCGAACTTACGCTCAAAATCACTCCTGTTCTTTTTCGTCCTGGCCACACGCCCGTCAAACGCATCAAGGATCCCCGAAATCATCAAAAACAATGTTCCGAAGTAAGGATGTCCTATTCCCGTCATAGTCACTATTATCCCGACAACTCCCGATATTATCGAAAGATATGTCAGTATCACGGTATAATCATAAACTCCTATCATTTTTCTTCCTCCCGGCAAGATATCCTATCAAAGTGATCAATCCACAAACAGCTACACATATATAAAAAGTGATACCACGGCTTATCATTTCCGTGCTGAATGCCGTTTCCCATCCCATCAGCTCAGTAAAACCGTCTATCATCAGATAGTCCGATATGCCCATCGCTCCCGGTATCGGAACAAAATTACAGCCTATGGTTATCAGACACTGTTTTGCAAAGATAACAAAAGAATTGCGTCTGTCTCCTCCGAGCGACAGATATATCAGCATCGGTACTATTATCTGCGCCACCCTCTGCAGCAGGTTCAAAAGAAGTGTATAAAGCATGATGCTTCCGTTCCCTCCGATAAGTGCCGAACACTTCTCATAATCACCGCTTATCCTTTCTATCCTGGCAAGCTTAGGTTCGGGCTTCCTTATAAGGCCCTTACGGTTCAGGAACAATATGAACCTTGATAACATGGAAAAAACAACATTTCCCTTTTTCAGCATACTTAAGAACATCAAAGACAGGATGATAAGAACAGCAAGACCGGCTATTATAAGCACCTTCGACAATGTTCCGAATCCCCAGAAAACATCAGGCCTTACACATATCGAGAATATTCCGAGGATTATGGCCGACAGGGTATACATCATTATATTGAGCACAAGTACCGCACTGACGACTCCCGCGGGAATACCGCTTCTGTACATGAAAAAGGCACTTACAGGCTGACCGCCTGTCGCCGACGGGGTGATCGCGGAAAAAAAAATATCTGATGTAGAAAAGATCAGTCCATCCCTGTACCTGCATTTATGACCGGCTCCCTTGAGTATGGAACGGATCGCAAGACCTTCAAACCATACGTACAGCGCTACCGAGATCACGGCCGGTATCAGATAGCGTTTTTTGGAATAAGACAGTGCCTCGGCAAGGTCCTGCATGGATACAGTCCTACTCTGTTTGAGAACCGTGTTTATCGTAAATATGGCAAGCAACAATGATATACATGCCCATATCACATGCTTATACTTTGAATTTTTCTTATTCTCTTTATTGGAAATCATGCTTCATAGCTCGCTTATTTGCATACATTTGCTCATCAGCCCGTTTGAGTGTATCCTCTATACCGCAGTCCTTATCGGGATCATATATCGCACTCCCTATAGCCGCACTGGTACGCTCCCACGGTTCCAAATCCTGCTCAGAGACATTGCGTTCTATACACGCCTTGAATTGTTCAACATGCTTGTCAAGATCCCTGAAATCCTGATTCTCAACCACAACTATGAACTCGTCCCCTCCGACACGGAATACGGGTGAGCGCTTAAATATCGAGCAAAGGGTATCGCAGAGGCTGCACAGAACCTTATCTCCCTTCTCATGTCCATAGGTATCGTTTATCTGCTTAAGATTGTTCATGTCGATCATCACAATACCGACATCGGTATGGCCGGCCATTATCTCCTTGTTTACCCTCTGGATCTCAGTATCATATCCACGCTTGTTCCTTATTCCCGTAAGCGCATCCCTGTTTGCCATCTCGTTCATAATATCCGCATGTTCTCTTGTGGATGAAAGTTCCTGTCTTGTGGCAAACAGCGTCTCTATCTGATCGTTAAGGTCCGTTTCCATCTTCTTCATGGATTCGGCCAGTTTCTCGATCTCATCACCGGTATGAATATCAAGCATGGCAAAATCATTACGTTCAAGACCGCCAAGTTCGTCGCTTATCCCCTTATACGTAGACGCAACCTCGGACAGTTTATTTATAGGATTGGTGACCCATGCATTGACAATGAGGATTCCAATTATACCTGCGATAACGGTCAGACCAATATGTATCCACATATTGATCTTCTCATAATGCTTCTCCATCTCATTAATGCTCTCCATTGAGATATCAGCGGCAGCATAGGCGATCACTTCTCCGTTATGATGTATCGGAGCAGCTGCGGTCACCAGCCATCCATACTCCTGTGTATCTGTTTCATAAGGCATGAAGCCCTGTTCGGGATCCTCAAGCACGGCATAATTGAAGGGATATATTTCATCAATGCATCCGGGCGGGCATGCATCCTCATTCGCCGCATCACACAGATATACCGCGTTCTTTTCAACCGGATCTATCCATATAAGATACAAACAGTCAATATCACTGTTCTCCTGAAATACCCGCAGCCAGTCCCTAAGCCCGACAAATTCGGGAAGACTCTCTATTTCCGTAAACCCGGATATGTAGGCTTCAAATTCCGGCGTCCCCCAATTATCACTCCTGACCCTGACATCAGCCGTCCTGTATATATCGACAACCCGGTCGCGAAGTGTCTTTACCTGCTCAGTATCGATAACCGCCGCGACCGTATCTGCGATAGCCCTTGAGTCATCTGCATAGTGATCGCCTATTATTGCACTGATCAACCTGCTGTTTACAAGGGTTCCGACAACACATAAAACGATCATCGTCAAAGATATGAGCAGTACAGTCTTTTTTCGGAGCGAAAACTTCATATAAACTATTCCCTCTCAAAAGAATACATAGAATGATTATACTCTAAATATATGGATTTTTACAGTACTAAATATATATTTTTCGTATTATACTTAGAGGGAGTACAAACGCGGAGTGACAGCAATGGAGATACGTGAAATATCTTTTTACAAACAGTTCCGGTGCACAGGCGGTGATTGCAGGCACACCTGCTGCCGCGGCTGGATGATCCCCCTCACAAAAGAAGACACGGATCGTTTCGGTCATGAAAAGGGAAGGCTTAAATTCTCTCTTCTTACAGCCGTCTCGCAAAAGGACATAGTATGCTTCAACAAGGGCTCGGGTAAATGTCCGTTCCACAATAAAGAAGGTTTATGCTCCCTTCAGCTTATGAAAGGACACGACTTCATACCCGAGGCATGCAGGATGTTTCCGCGTTTCTACAGGAATTACGTAAAGTTCGAAGAGCATTATATCGATCCGGCGTGCATGGCAGCCGCTGAACTGTTACTTAAAAATGCCTCAGATCTTAAGCTCGTATCCTATGAAGGTACACCACTCAGCGATCCGTGTACCTGCAATGAAGATGACGATCTTCTTGACAAAATGACAGACACCCGCTCGGTTATCCTTAACAGACTAAGCGGCATAACCTTACCCGATGATCTTAACAGAGCATTTAACGATATCTATACGTACTCATCAAGACTCCAGCAGGCTTTTCTCAAGGGGGACACCGGCTTTCTGTCCGACTGCCCCTTTGACGGTTTTCACGCCGGAGAAGATCTCAGAATATTCCCGTTTGATACATCCGTTTTGGCTTCGTTGATGAACACTTCGTTTTACCATAACCGTCTTAAGCGTACCAATCCGTTCCTGTACAGACTATGCCGGCTGTATTTTGACAGATACCGGAGCATAATGAACAGTTCTTCCTCATGGGACTGTGCAGTCCGCGATTTTATAAACGACCATAAAGAAGCGGTGCATTACTGCACCGCCTACTATACATACTATCTGTATCTGTATTTTCTTAAAAGCTTCGAGGATTACAGCTTCTTAAAGAATGCCGCCCTCGGCATGATACATACAAACATGATCTTCATGTTCTCCCTGTTGCTCTCTCTTGATGAGCCGGGATCATATCCTCAAAGCCTGCCCTCAGTAATATCAATGTATGACCGGCGGGCCTGTTTCAACGACGAGATCATGAATGAGATGTATGGATGCTTAGACCGGCTCTGATCCTCTCACGCAGACTTTCTTCCCGCTTCAACCCTGCCGATCACAAGTATGGTGACTACCATCAGCACTATCCCCAGCGGCAGACATATAAGCCAGTTCCTTACAAATCCGGAAATGATATATGTAACAAATGATACCGCAGCAGCCGTAAAGGCATAAGGTAACTGTGTGGAAACATGCCCTATATGATTACACTGTGCTCCCGCACTTGCCATGATAGTGGTATCGGATATCGGTGAACAGTGATCTCCGCAGACGGCACCTGCCATACATGCCGAGATCGCGATTATCATAAGTTCATTGTTGATATCTGCACCAAATACATTCACAACGATCGGGATAAGAATACCGAAGGTTCCCCACGACGTCCCCGTGGCAAATGCAAGGAACGTTCCGATCAGGAAAACTATGGCCGGAAGCATGCTCATAAGCGCGTGGTTACCTGCGATGTTCTCAACAAGGCCCGCAACATACTCCTTTGCTCCGAGAGCATCGGTCATCGACTTCAGTGTCCATGCGAATGTCAATATAAGGATCGCCGGTACCATGCTCTTAAATCCCTCGGGTATCGCACTCATACATTCATTAAAATTCAATACCTTAGTCACGATCATAAAGATTATCGTAATAACCAACGCTACTACCGAGCCGTACACAAGACCTACCGATGCGTCGGAATTTGAAAACGCATCCACAAAGCTCTCTCCCTCAAAGAAACCGCCCGTATAGATCATACCTATAACGCAGGTCACAATGAGCGTGATTATGGGGAAAATCAGATGAATAACCTTTCCTTTCGCCGAAACAGGCGGGTTGGGCTGATCCTCGGCGCCCGTGATCGATGCATGTTCTGCTTTTTTTTCTTCATCGTTCTTCTGAAGCTTATTATTCAGTTCCGCAAGTTTCATTGGACCGAAATCTGTATTACTGACCGTAAGAGCGATCATCATGGCGATCGTAAGGAATGCATAGAAATTGTACGGTATCGCTCTCATGAACAGCGAAAGGCCGTTAGCTCCGTCAACAAAGCCGGTGACAGCCGCAGCCCATGATGATATAGGAGCTATTATGCATACAGGAGCAGCCGTAGCGTCTATCAGATATGCCAGCTTCTCCCTGGATATCTTATGCTTATCGGTAAGCGGCCGCATTACCGATCCGACCGTAAGACAGTTAAAATAGTCGTCGATAAATATAAGTATGCCGAGCACTATAGTAGCCAGCTGAGCCCCTGTCTTTGTCTTGACATGATCAACCGACCATTTCCCAAAAGCTGCCGAACCTCCGGCACGGTTCATTATCATGACCATGCTTCCGAGCACTACAAGAAAGATAAGGATACCTACATTCCATCCATCCGACAACTGGGCTATCATACCATCGGGAAATACCTGCTGCATCATCCCGGTAAAAGAAAATCCCGAGTACAGGAGTCCGCCGGCTATTATACCGATGAACAACGAAGAATAGACCTCCTTGGTGATGAGCGCCAGACCGATAGCTATTATCGCAGGCACAAGTGACCAAAACGTATTTGTGAACATAACACACCCTCCCAAAAAAAGATATTTATATCATATCGCAAAGAAACGCCCTGCGCAACCCATTGCACAAGGCGTTTATCTTCTCATTTCATTTTTCATGCTCTTGCTTCGAAAAAGCATCCCATCTGTCCGGGTGCTCCTTCCGCCTCCTTTTCCGCTAAGATTTCGTCGTAGGCCGACCTTCTCTTTTTCTTCCCTTCATCCCTGTCTTTGCCGCGTTTAAGGCCCTTAAAGGGTACAGATGCGGCAACAGCCGGTATATCGGGCGGAGCGGGCGGAGGCGGGAGTATGTATTCTACTCCGACCATGTTGATCATAAGATCACCTCCCTGTTTCCCTTTACCCTATATATCGGCTGTTTCCCGCAAAAGAATTAGATTATAAGCCGGCAAGAACTCCGTTAAGTTCGGATACGTTTATGGTCTCCATATAGTATTCCGGATTACCGGTGTAAGCCCACTGACTTCTGAGCTTGTTCCACTGATCCGCGGTATATGTGCCGGTAACTCCAGTCTTGTCCGTAAATGTAACATTCCCGAACATATCCCTTACTATCTTGCCGTGCAGGCTCCTTTCCTTCTCTTCCCTGAGTTTTCTCTCATCTTCTTCGCTCCAGCCGCCGCTTACCTGTTCAAGTTCATTTTCACTGAGTTTCCTGTCTTTTTCCATTATGCCGATCCTCCTTATAAGATCTTTGTCATACATCATTTACAAGCGTATAACCGCTTTCAATCACTATCTGTATATTTATACGCATGCCGGACCGGTGTGGCAATAAAAGTTTATCCTTTATACCCTATCTCATCCGCAAGCTTCTTCTCTATCACAACTATCGCATCACGATGAAGGCGCATGAATGTGGCAGGGCACATCGGGTCGATCTTATCATCCATGAGCAGCTTTCTTGCGGCATCCTGCTTGTTGCCGTTTATTATCATGAGAAGCGTCTTAGCCTTCATGATGCTTCCCATCCCCATGGTGACCGCATATCTGGGAACTTCATCACGGTTTGCAAAGAATCTCGTATTTGCATCTATGGTAGAGTCCTCAAGGGTTTCTTTGTGCGCCTTCTCATACAGAAATGCACCGGGCTCGTTAAACCCAAGATGTCCGTCGGGACCAACACCCAATACCTGAAGGTCTATGTCGGTTTTATCCAGGATATCGTTGAACTCCTTAAGGTTTGCCTCAACATCACCGGTTCCTTTGGCTACATAGGTATTAGCCTTGTCTATATTGATATGGTTGAACAGATTGTCGTCCATAAAGTACCTGTAGCTCTGCTCATGTGTAGGCTCAAGTCCGACATATTCGTCAAGATTTACCGAATGTACTTTGGAAAAATCAAGTCCCTCTTCCTTGCATCTTCTTGCAAGTTCTTTGTACATGCCGACCGGACTGGATCCCGTTGCAAGTCCCAGAGTACATGCAGGATTCTCACGTACAAGCTTTTCGATTATATCAGCCGCCTTCTTTGCACCTTCTTCATATGTGTCCGCTACTATTACCTTCATTTTTCTCCTCCTTTAATCCCTTGCCCTTGTTTCGTCTGTTCCTTTAATCGTTCTCTTTTACCACTATCTTACGTGCTTCCTTATAGATACTGTTCTCCGGGATCACTCCGCGCACGCAGGAAACCGGATATACATTGCTGTCACGTCCTATTACCGTTCCGGGATTGAGCACGCTGTTGCAGCCCACTTCAACCCTGTCTCCCACAAGTGCTCCCACTTTCTTGCGGCCGGTCTCTATTAATTCTCCTTCATTCTTGATGACCACAAGCTTCTTGTCCGATTTTACGTTGCTCGTGATCGAGCCGGCGCCCATATGAGCCTTGTATCCGAGGATCGAGTCACCTACATAGTTATAATGGGGAACCTGTACATTGTCGAAAAGTATGACATTCTTAAGTTCCGTCGAATTGCCCACAACACAGTTGTCACCGACAAGAGCCGACCCTCTTACGAAAGCACCCGGGCGGACTTCCGTCTTATGTCCTATGATGCAGGGCCCGTCTATATAGTTATTCGGATAGATCTTTGCATCTTTGGCGATCCACACGTTCTCCTTCGGATTATCGTATTCATCTTTGCTTAAAGACGGCCCTATCTCAAGGATGAGTTCCTTTATACCTTCAAGCGCTTCCCACGGATACTTAAACTTCTTAAGATAACCCGCCGCCCTGGTATGCGACAGATCGTACAGATCATCGATAGTCAGTTTCATGATTTACTCCTTTCCTTCTTATCCTCTCTGCTAACCTCTTACCTTGATGAGATGCCCTGATGCCTTCATTGCATCAATGATCTCATCGACACACTTCTCACAATCCTTATACGTGGCTGCCTCGGACATGACACGAAGCACGGGCTCGGTACCGGATGCGCGAAGGAGCACGCGTCCCTCATTTCCAAGATAAGCCGTGGTATCCTCGACCGATTTCTTAACAGCCGCATCCTCCAGAGTTTTCTCCTTATCATCCACTTCCACATTCTTAAGCACCTGCGGATACATCTTAACCTCCGAGGCAAGTACCGAAAGAGGCAGCTGTGTCTCAACCATGACAGTCATGAGCATTATTGCAGTGACCAGACCGTCTCCGGTGTGTGCATACTTCCTGAAGATCACATGGCCCGACTGCTCTCCGCCGAGCATATGATTGTTCTCCTTCATATTCTCATATACATATCTGTCACCGACCTTCGTCTTCTCATAATCGATCCCGATATTGTCGAAGGCCTTGTAGAGACCGAAATTGGACATGACCGTAGTCACCACGGTATTGCTCGGGAGCATCCCCTTGCTCTTTAAATACTTGGCACAGATATACATTATCGTATCGCCGTTCACAACATCTCCGTATTCATCAACCGCCAGGCACCTGTCCGCATCGCCGTCAAAGGCAAACCCGACATCAACCTTATTTTCCCTGACATATTTCTGAAGTCCTTCAATGTGCGTGGAACCTGCGTTAAGATTGATGTTTACGCCGTCGGGCGTGTTGTTCATAACATAATTCTTCGCTCCGAGCGCATCAAACACGGCACGGCCGATCATCCATGCACTTCCGTTCGCGCAGTCAAGCGCCACCTTGCGGTTTTCAAAGGATACGGGAGCTATGGATGTAAGATAACCTATATACCTGTTCCTTCCGGAATAGAAATCTACCGTCTGGCCTATCTTATCATCCGTGGCAGGCTTTACGTCATCAAGTTCACCGTCTATAAACCTCTCGACCATATCCTGGACTTCGTCTTCCATCTTCTCGCCTTCATTATTGAGAAGCTTGATCCCGTTATCAAAGAACGGATTATGGCTGGCCGATATCATGATACCGCAGTCAAAACCTTCGGTCCTTGTTATATAACTCACACAGGGCGTGGTAGTAACATGCAGAAGATAGCAGTTGCCGCCGGTCGATGTTATACCGGCCGCCAGGGCGCTCTCATACATATAAGAAGAACGTCTTGTATCCTTGCCTATAACTATCTTGGCCGGAGCCTTCCTGCTGTAATACCAGCCGAGGAACTGGCCGATCTTAAATGCGTGTTCGGCAGTCAGCACAACTCCCGCCTTACCTCTGAATCCGTCTGTACCGAAATATTTCCCCATACTTCTTTTCTCCTTCCCTTTTGATGCTTTAATACTTCCTTTGGCTTCCCTGGTCCTGCCGTCATATGGTCTTACGGCATCTGCCGGTATGTACCACAGCTTGCCTTCCTTCCTGGCACCCGCTATCTTCCCGTCACGACACAACATGGTTATCCGTCTTTCGTTCATATCCCACTTTTCGGAAGCCTCATGAACATCAATGAATTTCATTTCCGCCCCTTTCTGCAGGCATTCAAAAAAAGCCTGCGGCACTGAAACAAAATATTTCTCTACATTTCATTTGTACCGCAGGCTTTTTCATTTGTCAAGTTATTTATTCGTTTTATGTCAAGATGCTTGCATGATATCTTGACATTTGTATTGCATATCTCGATATATATTTGTCAATATACCCGGATATCGCAGTAAATATCTGAAATTCTATGCGAACGGGCCGGCAACCGGTAACTCTCCGCGCTTATTTCCGTAATAATCCGCATCAAAGATTATATCGCTTCCGTCAGGGTTCTCAAAACGCTCCTCGGGTTCAAAAGCCATCCCGAGTGTATCGGACGTAATGATGCGGCATTTCGGCAGATACTCATCAAGGTTTGTATCAAGCTTATAATCTCCGTTTACTTCCTTAAGTTCAACATATATCTCGTGCTCGTCATCCACTGTGAAATCCTCTTCAATATCGCAGGGTTTCGCACCGTTAAAGAACACATTTCCGCCGGTCCATACCGGAAGCGGTCTGTAATATCTGTCCCTTGTTACAGGTGAACCTTCTCCGCAGTAGCCGTCAAACATCTTCTCCCACTCGGCCTGTGTCATAAATCCGTTATAGCAGGATGTTCCTGCCACAAGGTTAAGATCATCCCATTCTCCTTCTCCCATAACATTTATGACCGGTCCGTTTTTGTGTTCAAAAGGCTCATCCTTCTTATCGAGCCCGCCGCCGTTGCAGATATCTATCATTCCCTGTCTTACCTTCGGCTGAACAAAGATATTGTTATAAAACCTCACATCACCGTGAAGTACGGTCATAACACCGGTAATGGCAGTACTGTGCGGTCTGTGTATAGGCGTATATCTTGGAGACGGGATATCAACCGAACCGTTCATCACACCTCTTCCCACTCCCGATATCGCACCGCAGAACAGATTGTGCACGAAAGCCACACCCTGAGTCGGTATGCGAACACAGCGCTCGGAGAGCATGATATTATTATCTACAAGAGTCGGACCATGGGCTATCTCTATCCACAGATCTTCACCCATCCCAAGACCCTCCGTGAATTCGGGTTTTAACAGATGATCCCTTGACATACAGTTATCATGGAAAAGATTGGCGGATACCCTTGTTCCCTGGCACTGCCAGTCAAGCCATATCCCCCTTACACAGTCATGAAAATGATTGTTCCGTATGATCACATCAATAGCAGCATGAAGCTTGATGCCGCCTATTTCGGCACCGGCGAGATTACGCTTATTGTTTATATGATGTATATGGTTGTTCTCGATAAGCGAAAATACACATCCGAGATTGCCCACGATACCGGTCTGGCCGCAGTCATGGATATCGCAGTTCCTTACGATATGGGAACCTATCGTCTCCTTACTCCAGCCGTCAAGCTGAGCTATAAAAGAGCAGTCACGCTGTGTCTGGGCGCCGTCCTTATATTTATAATTAAGCCACTTATTGTCATTGCCCTGCTGCCTGTATTTGCCAAGAGATATTCCCGAGCATTTGGATTCGGAAATATCGCAGTCCTCGATGATCCACCCCTTGGACCAGTGCGGACCTATCATGCCTTCCTGCAGTGCTGTCGGCGGAGCCCACTGGGTAGCAGCCTTGGTCACCGTGAATCCCGACAGTGTTATATAGTCAACATGCATATCCTCGGGCCAGAAACAGTGCGGACGTACGTTTATCTCGACACACTCCTTATTCGGATCCTTTCCCTGAAAATTGGCATAGATAACCGTTTCATCCTTATCATCCGCCTGTTCGGTATACCATGTATGCCGGGTAAAACCGCGATCCCAGGAAGCATCATAGAATTCAGGATCGATGACCTTATCGAGGCTGTCCTTCTCATAAAGCGACTTACCGTTTAAGAATACCTCTCCGGTATGTACCGGGATCGTGATATTAAGCCAGTCACCGCTTACATAGGTTGTATAGGGATTATATTTCCCGAAATAGGTATTTGGTATCGTAAGCTTCCATACATCGCCTTTATAATGCTCCCACGTATCAAACACATCAGCACCTGTGATAACGGCCGCCCTTTTCTCCGACGAGCGATACACTATCCTGTCGCGCTCCGTTCCCGCATTCTTAGGGCTTACATCTTCACGATAAATACCGGGTGCAACTATAACTTCATCACCCGGTCTGGCAATAAGTGCCGCATCCGTTATCCTTTTAAACGGTGCACCTTCGCTTCCGTCTCCGCTCCTTACTGCCTTTTGGTTTACATAATATTTCATATCAGTTTCTCCTTTCGATTCCGGCCTGAATATCTCAGCCTGTCATACCGTCCTCCATCGCTTCGCTGTAATATGTCACACGGGTCCCCGGTATTGCCTTGCTCTCATATGTACACTTATCAGCCCTCTTATACAGTTCGTCAAACGTGAACCGGTCTCCTACCCTGTAAAAAGATACACCGACACTCACATTTATCGTCTCATCGTCAAGAGCCTTGATCTTCACATTCCGTATACACTCAAGAAAACGATCGATAACAATGCCGCCTCCGCCTTCCGTACTGTAAACATTCGGGATAAATGCAGCAAACTCATCTCCGCCGAGCCGCATTATTATATCGTTATCTCTGAATGCCTTCTTCATACAGTCTGCGATCCCGATAAGGACCTGATCGCCTACATCATGACCGTATCTGTCATTGATCGATTTGAACTCATCTACATCGAGCAGCATAAACATACCGCCTTCACCGTCGACCAGCTGCTTGCGTATCCTGTTCTCACCGCTGCCTCTGTTATTTATGCCTGTCATCGCATCTGTTTCCGACAGATATCTGAGTCTGTCCCTGGTACGCTTTTCTTCATCGATATATTCGATCATCCATATTACACTTATGAGATTCCCTTCCGCATCACGCTCCGATGCAACAAAACGTCCGCGGCACCACAGATTTTTATGGTTCATGAATTCTATGGTAAGTATGTCGCTGTTCTTCATCCTTTCCCCGAGGGTGTCCATATTGGTGAAAAAAGTAACATCCTCTCTGGAACGGTCGTCCGTAAGCCCGGCGACAAGCTCGCTTAAAGTCTTTCTTGCTTCCGTGCGCCTGCCCGCCACCAAAGCCGCAAGATCGTCGGACTGACAGCTTATCTCTTCAAATGTATCATCCAATATATTCATCTTATACATGCAGACATAGATACCTGCCACAGTCTGCAGATTGGCATTTAAGTTATCCGACTTGATCCTGCGAAACGTCATTACGATCAGAACGGCAAAAATAATAAGTGTTCCGAGTATCCCAACTATAAGCGTACCGCGTATTGCTTCAAAAACCCTCGCAAAAGCCTGCTTATCGCCGGTCTGCGACAAAACATACCATCCGCCTCCTATGGGTCTTGCAAAAAAGACATCAGTGCTTTTGCCATAATTTACTTCAAAACGCCTGCTGCCATCCTTTAAGGCTTTCTCGGCTATGCTCCTGTACAGTATGTCATTCTCTTCAAAATAGTTCCTTCCAACCTGATCTTTGTCGGAATGCGCCACAACGGTTCCGTCTTCATCGATCAGTATGACCCTGCTGCCGTCATCGGAACCTGCAGTCAGTTCATCCGTTATCAATGTCAGGTCATTCATCTTAAAATCAAGAGCCACAACGCTGATTCCGTCAGACAGGCATTTTGCTATCGTCATTATCGTGTCTCCCGTTTCCTCATCGACATAAGGCGCAACATAGGTTACCTCACCGCGGCTTTCCACGGCATCCAGATACCACGGTCTTTCGGTCGGTTCATAATCTTCATCCGGTACCCATCCGGAACCGTCCAGATATTCACCGTTGATATAACCGTATACTCCGGTCGTATCCACATTGACCTCTTTGGCATAGGAATCGGATTCATACCCGAAAAATTCCAGTATCTCTTCATTTGAGGCGCCGGTCTTGAACATATGCTCAACATTGTATTCCACATATTCCATCAACTGCAGACCCGGTTTAAGATAATCCTCGTAAGCGACGGAATAACTCTTGACTCTGTATTCGCCGCCGTAGCTTATATTATCCGAAGTCACCCGGTAAAGCATACGGAAATTCATAAAGAGTAAAAAAAGAAGAAATATCGGAAGAAGCAGAAACAGGAGTATATGCCTGATCTTAAGACTGTGCAAAAACTCCTTAAATGTGATATGGTATTTGATTTTTTCCCTGTGATCCCGTGAATCCCTCATGATCCAAACTTATACTTTAATCCTCCGGCTGCCGGATACATGGCTTTACGCAAAACAGATACTCATTTCCTCCGGTCCCCGGTATCATCATTATAAAAGCTTCGTTAGACTGATAAGTTCCGTCTTCCTTTCTGATGCGGAAAATATCGCCTATATATCCTGTGCCCGCCTGCTCTACTCTCTCTGCAAGCGAAGCCGATTCAAGAAACCCAAGACATCTTTCCTTCTCATCAGGATGCACCATACGTTCCGCAAAGAACCTGATGCTCTTCTGCAGATCCTTGCCTTCCACCACATCCTTGTCAATATATTTAAAGCCTCCGAGCAGCGGGACTATGGTATTTTCACTCAGGTTCACCGCCTGTACGGTCTCAAACAACAGGTTCATTTCTTTGAGCATCGAATCAAGACGTGTCCTCTCGTCCGACATGTCAGCGTCGGCAGATATATTGATAATTGAACCCTTAAGGATATAATGCCCGGCGTGTTCGGCTACAGTCTGAACCGTAAGGCACAGATAGCTGCCGCCGCTTGTATAATAAAATGTCTCGGGTTTCCATGATCTTTCAGCGATGTCTGCAAATTCTCTGTATTTTTTTAACAGCGGTGATGCCGTATGGTATATCCTCTTGTCTATCTCATCAATCATCAGTTCTTCATCAAATATCTGATCACGATATATATTGTTCATAAACAATGTTCTGAATTCGGTACCATCATCTTCTATTATCTCAAGCGGTACATCTGTAGCCCTTGCATGAAATCCTGCAGCCTGGAAAAAAGCCCTCCACTCCATCTCCTCGATCTGTATGCTCTTCTCCTTAAGATGTATATAAACATCCTCTATCGGCTCCGGTCTGCCGTAATAGTATCCCTGTATCATACCACAGCCTATATCCCTGAGGAAATCAAGCTGTTCCTTAGTCTCAACGCCCTCAGCAAGTGTCTTCATTCCTATATCCTTGGCCATATTTACCACAGATTTGATTATGCTCTTACTCTTGATCGTCAGCGGCGCCAGAAACTTCATATCCATCTTAAGCGTATCAAATCTGAAGTCTTTAAGCACGGTAAGCGATGAATAGCCGCTTCCGAAATCATCCATCCAGATCTCATAACCGGCCCCGGCAAAATCATTGATGACCCGTTCCATGAACTCCTCATTGGATGATATCATGCTCTCTGTTATCTCAATATGAATATACTGTTTGGGAATACCATATTTCTCAACAGCCGTCTCAACAACACTCAGCATGTCGCACAACTGGAAATCAAGCCTCGAAAAATTAACCGAGACCGGAACAGTGGGAATGCCGTTTTCAATCCGTTCTCCTATCCTTTCACAGACCTTATTTACCACATAGGAATCCAGCTTGTGGATACATCTTTCTTCCTCAAGCGCACTAATGAACTTATCGGGCGGCAGGAAGCCTATGACCGGATCTATCCAGCGGACCAGCGATTCCATACCGCACAGTTCTCCGGTCAGGGTTCGTACCACCGGCTGATAATATATCCTGATCCAGCCATTCTCAAGGGCTTCATCTATGTTACCGACTACATATTCCGTAGTCTTCATACTGTTGGCAAGTTCAGCCGAATACTCTACTATATCCCTGTCTTTATCCCTTTTAATGAAATCGCAGGCCATCTTAGCACAGGACAAAGCCGTCTCCACATCGAATTCCGGGTTCAGTCTGAACTTGTATATGCCGAATTTACAGATGACGTTATAATGGCTTCCGTAGGAATCATAAAACATCCTCTCTGCTCTCTCCGCCTTATTAACGACACCGTCAAATTTGGAAAAGACTGCGAAATGATCATCAGCGAGTCTTGAGATAAACGAATAGTCAAAAGTCTTGCCAAGTATCTTCGAGATCACCTTCAGGCACTCGTTTCCCTCATTGGCTCCCTGTTCGATATTAAGAAGCTTAAAATTGACAAGGTTTACATAAATTATTGCATATTCCGCATCATCATTCTCGGCATATTTCCTGTTTATATCAATAGCATATTTATCGAACTTTCCTTTTCCGAGAAGTCCTGTCACGATATCATAATCATTTATCACATTATCCAGTCTGTGAAGATATACAGCAGCATAAAAAACGTCCCCGAAATCCTCATCATGTACTAAAGTCCAGTGATTTACAACCCGGCGAACGTTTCCCTTTTTCGTTATGATATTAAAAAACACATATCCGGAATTCCGGCTCTGCTCATTAAGCTGCTTTTCTATCTCCTTATGGACTATAAAGGGCTCGGGATCATGGATCATACCATCGTAGGTCCCGCCGATATGCGCCATCAGATCGCCGATGTCTTCACACTCAAACAGACGAACCATATTTCGGTTCGCGTAAAGCATCTCATGCCCTTCATCCGCCCGGAATGCAAAGGCTCCGCCCTCCATCCGCTCTGTATATGTCAGATCAAATCTGTTATCCATATCAGGGGGATCTATCATACATACCTCCAAGTCACCATCAGTGTGTGAAGTATTATTTATTATACCACATACCGCCCCTACATGTCGAGAAAACTGACCAAAAAGAAGATACCAAAAGATATACCACACTCTCAAGGTCAGGATGTATCCGGTCACTCGTTGTGCGAATATATGCATCCGCAGTAGTTCTGTCGGTAAAGCCCGTATTTTTTCGACAATTCTATGGATCGTTTATATCCTTCCCGTTTCTTAAAATCCGACGGAAGATGTTTTACTCCGTACTCCGCGGCCAGATTCTCTCCGATCTCGTTTATCCAGTCGGCATTCTTGAGCGGGCTTATCGAGAGTGTCGTGGTAAAAAAATCAAATCCCTCTTCCGCAGCTGCTCTGGCAGCTTCCCTCATGCGAAGTTCATAGCACTTATAGCACCTTGATCCGCCCTCCGGAACATCCTCAAGACCTTTTGCCATATCAAAAAATTCATTCGGATCGTAGACACCCCGGATAAAAGTTATCTTACCGCAGCTTTTTTCGTTTTCATCGTTGAGCAGACCTATAAGTCTCTCCTGTTCCTTTGCTCTTTTATCAAATTCCTCCTCCGGGAAGATATTGGGATTATAATACAGGATCGTTATATCAAAATATCCGCTCAGATACGTAAGGACGTAAGAACTGCACGGAGCGCAGCAGCTGTGCAAAAGCAAAGAAGGCCTGTTATCCAGACCTTCCAGCACTTTATCAAGTTCTTTCTGATAATTTCTTCTGTTCATTATCTGACCAGATCAACATAAGCCTGTTTGCTGTTAAGACCTATGAGTTTATTCTTTACCTCACCGCCCGAAAAAGCGATCACGGTGGGTATGCTCATAACGCTGTACCTCTCCGCAAGTTCCTGTTCATCATCAACATTGACCTTGCCAACCTTGAATTCGCCTTCATGCTCGGCTGCTATCTCACTTATTATAGGGCCTGCCATCTTACACGGTCCGCACCACGGAGCCCAGAAATCAACCAAAACAGGCACTTCCGACTTGAGTACTTCCGCATCAAAATTATCCTTAGTTAAAACCAATTCTGCCATTATCTATCCTCCTGTAAACAATAAACGAACGCTACACCATCATTATATTGTATTGTCGTTTTTTCATCAAGGGATATTTACTATGATCCCGCCGCCCGCCACGCAGTCGTCCTCATCATAAAAGACGGCGGACTGGCCCGGAGCCGCAGCCCTTACAGGCTTATCGAATTCTATCATGACTTCATCCCGTCCCGTCTTTGTAAGCGTTGCCGTCTCTCCATTATGATGATAACGTATCTTTACACGGGCCCTGAAACTCCCGCCCTGTGGGGGCTCCGGAATGCTCATATAATTTATATCCCTGCAATATATACACGAACTGTATAATGCTTCTTCCTTTGCGATCACGACTTCATTGTTCTTAACATTGATATTTTTCACATAAGCAGGATATCCAAGGGCGAGATTCAGTCCCTTGCGCTGTCCCACCGTATAATTGATGATACCCTTATGTCTGCCGAGCACTTTGCCGGATTCATCCACAAAATCTCCTTCACCCGGTACGTCGGAATGAGCATTTCGAATTATGAACCCCGCATGATCGTCATCGGGGATAAAACATATCTCCTGCGAATCCTTCTTATGAGCAACAGGTATCCCCGCCCTTACCGCTATCGACCTTACCTCGTCCTTTGTCAATCCTCCGAGCGGGAGAATGGTATGAGCCAGCTGTTCCTGTGTGAGCATGTAGAGCATATAGGTCTGATCTTTGGCCTGTGCCGCCGATCTTTTGACCGAGTATCTTCCGTTATCAAGTCTGACTATATTGGCATAGTGTCCCGTAGCGATCTTATCCGCATCAAAAACCGGGAGCCTGCTCATCATCCCGTCCCATTTAACGTATCTGTTACAGACAACACAGGGATTTGGCGTTACACCCTCTATGTATTTGCAGACAAAAGGCTCCGTTACATATTTTTCAAAATCCGCCGTACAGTTAAATGTATGATATGGTATGTCTATCGCATTTGCAGCCCGTCTCGCATCATCTATCTCGCAGCACCTGCTTTCTTCCGTACCCCCGCTCTCCCATGTACGCAAAGTAACCCCTATCACCTCATGGCCGGATTCCTTAAGAAGATATGCCGCCACAGCACTGTCAACGCCGCCGGACATACCGACGATCACCTTTGATCTTTTTTTCATAGTTCCCGCTTCCATCATCCCGTTTCCTTCTGTTCTCTTATCTCTCCGGCCCGTTCTATGATCTGTTTTCATATCCGGCACGGTATCTGCGTGCTTATGGATCCAGATAAGAAAACAGTTCGGATCTGTCATAAATATGGTCGAAACCGTCCAGTTTACCGCAGGGAATATGCGGTTCATACGCCAAATGGTGATAATAGAGGCACTGAAGAGGTTTCATCCCGATATCCCTTGCCGCAAACAGTTCCTTCGATCCGCCGTCTCCCACATACAGACATTTATCCGCGGATACATCAAGTTTTTGCAGACACATCCTGAATATCCGCTCATCCGGCTTGCACATCCCTGCCTCATAAGAAAGAACCGCCGCATCAAAAAACGGGAACATAACACTCTTCTTTATCATATCCCGTTCATCCGAATAGCAGTTACTGATAAGACCTATCTTATATCCTTCTTCTTTCAACCTTTTAAGCATCGATACGGATCCCGAAAGATCCGCTGAAAACGTATCCTCAAGATTCCTCTGACGGCCTCTGAGTATCACATCCTTTACCTCTCCCGAAAACGCTCCAAGTTCGTTCAGCACTATCGATACTGCTTCCCCGACTGTGTATTTACCGGTAGATCTCCCTTCTTCCGTTTTATGCCAGGCCTCCTTAAATTCCTTTTCCGGGATTCCTGCATCCTTGGCCATATCTTCGCTGAAATACGAGCTTCCCTCAAAAAGACTTGCCAGAGTCTCAAACATGTCAAAGATCACTGCCTGCATATATCTCTCCGTTCTTCTTATCCGTGATATCAACAAACATACCCACATAGGAAAGCGGAACTCCGTTATCGCGCCTTAGAAGCCTTCCTATCGCATGGAACCATCTGTATTCCCCGCTTTTAACCTTAAGGCGGTATTCCACATCATAGTTTTTCTGTCCGGCCCGAATCCTTATCTGCCTATGCTTTTAAGGATCTCTTCCCGCCATACCGATACAAGCTTCTCGATATCCCACGCGGCATTTGCCGGGCTTGTGGACGGCAGGCATACGGCCTTTATGCCTGTCTTACTTTCGGTATACTTCCTGTAGTATTTCTCTGCGGTTTTTCCGTTTACAAAAACACCGTTGATCCCAGCTGGTCCGAGTATCTTCGTAAGATCGTTCGGTGTGACGTTTTCTATACTCGAATCCGATGAACCCTTTATGTCGCAGGCTCCTATCACGTCCCACAACGCGATCCGGTGCCCTGACAGGAAGGACTTTTTTTCTGCGACGGTATCAGGTACCTTATCATCAAAAACCCGTGCCATAACTTTCCAGAAACGGTTCTGCGGATGGCCGTAGAAAAACTGCTGTTCTCTGGATCTTACCGACGGGAAACTACCCAGTATGAGTATTCTCGATCCTTTATCAAAAAACGGCGGTATCGGATGTATTATATGTTCTTTCATGATACGATTATACCACACCACCTTAGGAGACCGGCAGATTTTTTGCCGTAAGGTTCTTAAAGCCTCCCGTACCGATAACCTCGCTTTTGGTACTCATGGTTTCTTTGTAAGATATAAAACATATGTGTCGTTGAACACGATCCTGTCTCCGGCCTTAAGTACCGCTTTTCGCAGACCTTCAAAAAATTCCGTGCGCAGCGGCTTAGGGATCACTATATGATCGCTGTGCGTCCCGCAAAATGCAGCATATTCATCGGCAGTGAAAACCCGCTGCCCCTTAAACTCATGACGCTCCACCTCTGTATAGCCGTACTCTGCAGCGGCAGTGTAACGGAATCGTCCGTGCATATACGGAATGTCGGGTTTGTAATAACGATCGTACAGCGCCTGGATCTTTTCGTACAAAGCCTCATTATCCGATCTGTATTCGGCGTTGGTCAGCATCATTGCAAGTGTCCCGCCAGGTTTCAGAAGTTCGAATGTTTTGGCAAAAGCCACTTCCTCCGGGATCCACTGGATCGTAGCAGCCGAATAGATCATGTCAAATTTCATCTCGTCAAAATCATATGTTATAAAATCATCATTTACAATATTGAAATTCGATAGTTTTCCGTACTTCTCTATCATCTTACGGTACAGATGCGCGCCAAGTTCTATGGCGTGATATTCGCAGCCGGTCCGCAGTATGGGCTCCGTCGCCTGTCCCGTACCCGGCCCGATCTCCAAAACACGTTTGCCGGGTCCGATCCCCGCTTCTTTTATCAGATACGCAAACAGCTCTTCACTGTAATGCGGGCGGAATTTATCGAACTGATCCGGGATCGTGTCAAACACTCTCCGAAACTCGTCCTGTTCAAGTTCTTTAATGTCCTCCTCGTTGAGCGCCTTAAGTTCCCTGTCCTTCACCCGGTATATCGTTCCCACCGCGTCGATCCTTCCCTCTTTTATGAAGAACGCACTCATATCCTCCATGGCATACACCGTTCGGTCCTCTGACATCCTGAGCGTCTGTTCGTAACGCCATAAATCTTCCGGGTCATGATGGCAGCTCACGGTAATGTTCGTTAGACCCAGCCCGCGCAGAGGCTCCATGGACTCGAAGAAATCCACCGTATTCAGTGCCATGTTCATCGCACCCGCACTCACGCCGAAGATCGCGGCATTACAATCGATCAGGGCATCATAGCAGCCCTTCTCACGGATCAGATCAAGCTGTTCCTTGCATACACCTCCGCCCATAAGGAAAATGCAGTCCGCATTTTCCACCAGTTCCTTTGCCTTTTCCGGATCCGTGCGCTTATCGATCACGCAGTGTTTCGCAAATGATAATCCCTGCTCCGCGAACATCTTATGCATGCCGTCACAGTCATCGTCATTTTGCTCATGATCAAGCGGGCATGCCGTGATAAACACGATGCTATCTCTCTTCGTCAATTCGGCACGAAGCCTATCCGTTATCTCCTCCGAGAAATGATGCTCCGGAAATCCGCTGAATAAAGCCAATAATCCTTTTCTCATCCGGGTGACTCTCCTCTTTCCAAAAAA
>JAFSZZ010000008.1 GCA_017458765.1 Lachnospiraceae bacterium
GATGGAATCATCCAAGGGCAATGTGATCGTTATGGGTTCGGAGGCTTCCGGAAGAAGGACCATAGCCATCGATATAGTCAAGGTAATGCAGAAATTGGAGAATGAGTTTAAGGGTAAAGTCGCTAAGATATCCGGAGAAGCGCTTAACAAGAAAGACATCCCTCTTACGATAAAGAAGTTACGCAGAGGGGCCCTTATAATCGAAAATGCAGGAGGACTTACACCGTCTTCGGCGAGGATCGTGGCAGAAGCATTAGAACTTGAGACAGATCCCGTACTTGTTGTTATGGAGGGCGACAAGGAAGGAATAGAGAAACTGCTGGATTCTTCCAGGAAGATAATGGATAAGGTATTCAATGCACGTATAGATCTTCAGGATTTTACAACGGATGATCTGGTTGCTTATGGCAAGGGATATGCAAGAGAGCTCGGATATGCAATAGATGAAATGGGAGTTCTTGCATTTTACAGACGAATCGGGGATATGCAGACTCTTGAACATACAGTGACACTTGAAGAAGTGAGGGATATAATCGATAATGCGATCAAGCATGTGGATAAGAAGAATATGTCCCATTTAATGGATGTTATATTGGCAAAGCGGTATGACGACGATGACTGCATTATCTTAAGGGAGAAGGATTTTATTATTTGATCATAAGGGGTACCATCGAAGATGGTGGATTCCTTATGATGCCTAAGTGACGAGAATATGTCATGAGGGGTACCACGCAGTGGTGGAGTCCTTATGACGTAAGTATTCAGAGGAAATACGAAGTATTTCTTACATTATATGATCATAAGGAGGGTTATGTATGGCGACAGGTCAGGATTTTTCACCATTCATTACGGAGATGGACAGATATCTGTTCGGTTCGGGAACGCATTATGATATTTATAAGAAGCTCGGAGCACACGTGACCGAAAAAGACGGGAAGAAAGGTGTATATTTTGCCGTATGGGCGCCGGAGGCTAAGGGAGTAGCCGTAGTCGGAGATTTCAACGACTGGAATGAGGAAGCAAACAGGATGGACCTGACCGGAGATGTGGGGATATATGAAGCCTTCATTCCGGAAATAGGGTCAGGTGAAAAATATAAATATCTTATAACCACAGCCAAGGGAGACAAGCTTTATAAGGCCGATCCCTATGCCAATTATGCTGAATTAAGACCGGGAACAGCTTCTGTGGTAACGGATCTTACAGGTTTTAAGTGGTCTGATAATACATGGCTTAAAAAGAGGGACGAAGGAAGCGTGCAGGAGAAGCCGATGGCTGTTTACGAGTGCCATATCGGTTCATGGATGAGACATCCCGGACGCGAGGATGAGGGATTCTACACTTATCGCCAGTTCGCAGACAGGATCGTCGATTATCTTCTGGATATGCATTACACCCATATTGAACTTATAGGTATCGCGGAACATCCGTTTGACGGTTCATGGGGATATCAGGTCACCGGTTATTATGCACCTACTTCAAGATACGGTACACCGGATGATTTCATGTATATGATCAATAAGCTCCATAAGAACGGCATAGGTGTTATCCTTGACTGGGTGCCTGCGCATTTTCCGAAGGATGCCCACGGACTTGCCAATTTTGACGGAAGCTGCCTTTATGAGTATGCAGATCCTAAGAAGGGTGAGCATCCCGATTGGGGAACGAAGATATTTGATTACGGAAGAAATGAAGTAAAGAATTTCCTTATCGCAAATGCCCTGTTCTGGATAAACGAATTCCATGTTGACGGATTAAGGGTAGATGCGGTTGCTTCAATGCTGTATCTTGATTACGGTAAGCAGGACGGACAGTGGATCGCCAATAAATACGGCAGCAATGAGAACCTTGAAGCCATTGAATTTTTCAAACATCTTAATTCGCTCATATCCGGTCGTTATCCCGGTGTTATGATGATAGCCGAAGAATCGACCGCATGGCCGAAAATAACCGCAAGGCCGGAGGATGACGGTCTCGGATTTACGTTTAAGTGGAATATGGGATGGATGCATGATTTCTGTGATTACATGAAGCTCGATCCCATTTTCAGAAGAGATAACCATCATAAGCTGACCTTTGCGATGAGTTATAACGACGCTGAGAATTATATTCTTGTTCTTTCGCATGATGAAGTTGTTCATCTCAAATGTTCGATGTTAAACAAGATGCCCGGATATTATGTTGATAAATTCGCAAACCTGCGTGTCGGCTACACATATATGATGGGACATGCCGGCAAGAAGCTTCTGTTCATGGGGCAGGAGTTTGCACAGGACTCGGAGTGGAATGAAGCAAAGGAGCTTGACTGGGCATTGCTTGAGGATCCGCTTCATGCAGGAATGCAGGCCTATGTCAGGGAACTTCTGAAGATATACAATAAATACCCCGCTATGCATGAACTGGACAGGGGATTTGCAGGCTTTGAATGGATAAATGCAAATGACACATACAAGAGCATTTACAGTTTTATCAGGAAGGGTAAGAATGATAAGAAGAACCGCCTGCTGTTTGTACTGAATTTTACCCCAATAAACAGGGAAGATTACCGTGTAGGTGTTCCGGAGAAGAAAAAGTACAAGCTGCTTCTTGACAGTAATGAAGAGCGTTTCGGCGGAAACGGAATGGTTCGTGAAACGACCTATCAGGCAGAGGAGATACCCTGGGACGGACAGCCGTATTCGGTGGCCTATCCTCTGGCACAATACGGAGCGGCAGTGTTCCTGTTTTAAATAAGATAAGACGTTGATAGATGACAGGCGTCCGGAGTGAGATGACACTTCGGGCGCCTTTTTGGGTCAAGGGTTAAGGATTCAGGTAACCCTGCCGACATATATAGTACAAAGGTTGAACAACATTCACAGTGGAGCAGGGTATGAAGATAGATACAAACAATTATCACCACGAGCGGAATGTTGACATGGAGAAAATTTCATACGGTAACTCCTATCAGAAGGGATCGGCAAGGATAGCCGGTGAGATGGGAGGATATACATTAGACATTTCTGGCACAGTTACGGATAACGCTGCTTACGGAATGGGAGAACTTAAATCTGCCGAAGACGTAATGCAGGATGCAGGGCAAAAGGATATAGCCTTACAGAGAAATTACATGGCAGTAATGTCTAATTCCATGTCAGCAGAAGATTACAAAAAAATGCAGGAAGAAGGGATATCGGCGGTAGATACCGATATCGAGACACATGTGTCTTCTCTTGATAAGCTTAAGGCGAAGCTTGCGCAGTCGGGAACGATAATAGCGGGTTACAATGACGATCTGACAAACGATCAGATAACGGCTATAGCAGGCGGTGACATAGCAGCTGAGCAGTTAAGGGAAGTATTCAATGAGAACGATCTTCCCGTAAATGAGGACAATGTGAGGAGCGTTGCCGATGCGGTTTTAAAAGCAGCAGATATTGGCACATTGTCCGATGATGTAAGAAAGTATCTTGTGATAAACAGTCTTGAACCTACGATCGCCAATCTCTACAAGGCGGAGCACAGCGCCGGTGTAAGTAACGGCAGGCAGGCGAAGGGTTATTTCCAGGATAACACTGACGGATATTATGCAAAAAAAGCCGATGTTATCGACATGGAGCAGATAAGAGGGCAGGTTGAAGGCATAATCACCCGTGCAGGCTTAGAGATCAGCGATGAAACGATGGCTGAAGCCGAGTGGATAATAAAGAACGGACTTCCGATAACGGAAAAGACAATAGGAGCACTCGACAGGCTCAACAATCTAAGCCTCCCGCTGTCGGAAAATGATATAGTGAGTATCTCCGCTATCGCGATAAGCGACGGAAAGCTGCCGGTAAACGGAGCGGTAGACAAGGCTGAACCCGATCATGTTACGGCGCTAAGGCTTCAGGAACAGTTAAACAGTATCACCGATGAGGCAGTAGACAAAGTTGCGGCATCCGGTAAGGAAATAAATATAAAGAATCTGTATGAAGCTTTCGAGAATTTAAAAGCAGGAACAGGTTCCCCCGAAGCAGAGGCTGCAAGCAGTGTGATCACAGCCCGCAGACAGCTTGAGGAAGCAAGGCTCATGATGAGTACGGAAGCAAACCTTAAGCTTCTGAAACAGGGGATATCAATAGATACGGAACCTATTTCAAAACTGGTGGAAGAACTGAAGGAAGCCGAGAGATCATATTTTGAGCCCCTGCTTCTTAACAGGGAAGAACGCTCTGATGCGGCGTCTATGCAGGCACTGGACGGAAAGATAAGCCTTTATAAGCAGACTGCCGATGTATTTGAGCAGTTAAGAAGTATACCTGCCGAGATACTCGGAAGGGTAAACGTAAGATCGCAGGCCTTCACGGCAGGGAACCTTACACAGCAGGGCAACGAACTTAAGGCAGTGTATGCAAGAGCAGGACAGTCATACGAGACACTGATGACCGCACCGAGAGCCGATATGGGAGATTCCATAAGGAAGGCTTTCAGGAACGTGGACGACATACTTAAGGACAACGGATTTGAGCTTAATGATATCAACAGAAAAGCCGTAAGGATACTCGGATATTCCGGAACCGAGATAAATCCGGAAACGATCAGTAATGTAAGAGAAGCCGACAGGGCGGTGGAAAGAGTCATGGAACTCATGACACCTGCTAAAACTCTTGAAATAATAAGAAATGGCGGAAATCCGATCGATGAAAATATATATGAACTTCAGAAGAAGTTAGAGGAAGCACCCCTTTCGGATAAGACCGAAAGATACAGCAGATTCTTAAGAAAACTTGAAGAAAAGAATGAGATAAGCGATCGTGAAAAGACAGCGTTCATCGGAGTTTACAGACTGTTCAGGCAGATAGAGAAAAGTGATGGCAGGCTTATAGGAAATGTGCTTTCAAGCGGTGAGGAACCTACCCTTAGGAACCTTTTGAGTGCATCAAGAAGCAACAGGGCACAGGGAATGGACGTATCGGTAGACGATGATTTCGGAGGTTTAAGCGGTCTTAACAGGAGAGGAACATCAATTTCCGAGCAGATAGACGGAGGCTTCACAGGGAGGAACGGAGCGGACAGCGGATACCTTAACAGCCTTGCCGCAGAAGCTTTCGAAAAGCTCACTCCGGACGGGATGGTAAGAGCGGGTTTTAACAGCGATACATCATTTGAAAATTTTGCCAACAGCCTTATCGACGGATATGACAGGGAAGCGGCACTTAATGAGCGGTTTGGCGAGGATATGGAGGCTCTGGGAAGGGCAAGAGAGGCTGATGATAAGGTCATCGAAATGCTGAGGGATTTTGACAGACCTGTCACCGTGAACAATATCTTAGCTGCAAACGGACTCATGATGAGCAGGGGAGCGGCATTTAAGGAACTTGCCAAAGCGGACGGAAGGACCGGGGACGGCAATGATGAGAGGCTTAAAAAGGCAGCGGACAAGCTGATCGAGAACTTTGTTTCAAGAGAAACCGCCGATGAAGCCTAC
>JAFSZZ010000080.1 GCA_017458765.1 Lachnospiraceae bacterium
ATGCCAGAAGCTTCAGGACAAGGGTTACACACCTATCACCATTTCAGCAGGTACAGCATGGTGTCTGTCAATGGTAGCAGGTTATCTGTGCGACAGGAACGGCCTTAACCTTCAGGATATCAAGGATCACAAGACAGACTGGAAGGATGAGAAGGTCATCAACGCAGGTAAGCAGATCCAGGAACTTTCAAAGTACTTCCAGAAGACGGCAGCAGGCGATGATAACGATATAGCTACGGCAGCATTCTACAACGGTGAAGCTGCTATCCTTATCCAGGGTTCATGGGCTATCGGTCAGATCAACGGTTCATGTGCGGAAGGTTTCGCTGACAAGGTTGGCGTATTCGCATTCCCTGCAGTTGACGGTTCAAGCGCAGATCCCAACAGAGTTATCGCTAAGTCCGACTCACTTTGCATGAGCGCAACCACACAGCATCCCGAGGCAGCAGTACAGCTCATCAAGTATTTCGTTGATGATACTGCCAGCAAATATACGGCTGAGGTCGGCGGTAAGATCCCCGTAACGAACGTACAGTATGACGAGAACGTAGCTCCTCCGGAACTTAAGTATGTTATGGATGTATTCAAGAACGCATCTTCAACCTTCGGTTTCTACAACGAGTCCCTGTATGATACAGAGGCAGGTTCAACCTTTGATAACTGCTTCGTTGATATCTTCACGGGCACCGATCCCGAGAAGGCGCTCGATCCTATACAGGAATACTACGAGATGAACGTTTGGTAATATCCGGCGTCTTATTTCAGGAATAATAGGCCAGCACCTCAAAAGGGTGCTGACCTTTATATAGGGGATAAACAGGGTGTTTGTCCCTTATATAGAGGTGAAAATCCAGAATTTAGGTAGAAATCTGAAACGGGAGGTTATGTATGGACAAACTGTTAAGGAACAAGAAGGCGATAATACTGTTTATCGCACCGGCGTTCATCCTGTTTACGCTGGTTCTGCTGATCCCTATCTGCAAGGCGGTGTATTATTCCTTCTGTAACTACAAAACACTGCATCCGATCAAATTCATTGGAGTTGACAATTACGTCAAATTGTTCACCAAGGACAGGGCAATGAGGGCGGCTCTTAAGAATTCGATCTTCTTTATGGTATTCTCGATAGTGACGCAGTTCATCATGGGACTGTTCCTTGCGGCGCTTCTCACGAACATCAGAAGGGGACGCAACCTTTTCAAGAACATATATTATCTGCCGTGCGTGCTTTCATCGGCTGCTCTCGGACTTCTGTGGATGTTTATTTTCACACCGAAACTGGGCATCAACCAGATGATGGCAAGCTTCGGATGGATAGCCGACTGTACGGAAGGTCCGCAGTGGCTCTTTAACACGGAGGGATTCATCATCCTCCCGATAATAGTGATCTCATTCGTTGCGCTGTGGCAGTATGTGGGACAGTCAATGATGCTCTATATGGCTCAGATATCGGGGATAAGCAGCGATATATATGAGGCCGCTGCCATAGACGGATGCACGAAAACCCAGGTGTTTTTCAAAATAACACTCCCTCTCATCCGTCCGATGATCGCAACGGCAATGTCACTTAACGCCATCGGATCGCTCAAGTTCTTCGATCTTGTATACAACATGATTCCCGAAGGCTTCCTTGGAGACAAGGCTCACGTCCTGGCAACACATATGTATACTCAGGCATTTAAGTTTAACAAACTCGGCTACGGCTCGGCCATAGGTGTGGTACTGCTGATCATGTGCCTTATCGTGACTCTGCTTATAAACAAGTTTGTAAAAGTGGAAGCATACGATTAATGTCATGAGGAGGGACCCACGAAGTGGGAGGAGTCCTTATGACGGAACTTATGTAAAATGAAGAAGATAAAGGAGTATATATATGAGTGCAAAAACAGAGACCATTTCGGTAGCAAACCATAGAACAAAGATCGTTCACGGATTTATATATGCATTTCTTATAATATTGGCTGTTATATATCTGTTGCCGCTTGCGTGGGTCATCATCACGTCGCTTAAGGACGATGCGGTGCTGATGATCTCGCCATGGGAATTACCGGCAAGGCCTATGTGGGAAAACTACAGCTTTGCATGGACAATGGGACATCTGGGGACGGCAACTCTCAATTCGTTTATCGTATGTACGATAACGCTTCTTTTTTCCATGATCTTCGGAGCGATGGCTGCATTTGCCATAGCGAAGATGCGCTGGAAACTGAGCAAACTGGTACTCACATATTTTATGATAGGAATGATGATACCGGTACACACTGTTCTGATACCGCTGTTTGTACAGTTTTCATCGCTTAAGTTAAGTAATACACTTATCGGCATAATAATACCGTATATCACATTCTCACTGCCGATAACCATTTATATAATGACGGGTTTCTTTGAGGGAATCCCGGGTGAACTTTTTGAATCGGCATGTATTGACGGATGCTCGATATTCAGGATGTTCACTACCGTCGGAGTACCTCTGGCTAAGACAGGATTCATGGTTACCGGCCTTATGTCATTTGTTGCCAACTGGAACGAACTCCTTCTTGCGATGGTGTTCATTTCCAAGGAAGCCAAGAAGACATTGCCGGTTTCGCTAACGAAGTTTGTCGGACCGTATCATACCAACTACTGCCAGATGTTTGCGGCGATCGTAATAGCCGTCATCCCGACCATCATAGTTTATTGTGTATTTGCGAACCAGATAGTTGAAGGACTTACGGCCGGTGCCGTCAAGGGATAATATTGATCGTAAGGAGGGACCCACGGAGTGGGAGGATGCCTTACGATGCCTAAGCGGTGAGGATTCGTCATGAGGGGAACCACGAAGTGGTAGAGTCCTTATGACATACGTATTCAAAAGAAATCCGAAGGATTTCTTACATCTGACAGAGCGTAAGGAGGAATGCATGAACAGAGAAGAGGCGAGAAAGAGAGCAGAAACATTGGTCGACATGATGACCGTCGAGGAGAAGGCAAGCCAGCTCAGGTTTGATTCACCTGCGATCGAAAGGCTTGGGATCCCAGCTTATAACTGGTGGAACGAAGCTCTCCACGGTGTTGCGAGGGCGGGACAGGCTACGGTTTTCCCGCAGGCGATCGCAATGGCGGCAACCTTTGACGATGAGATGGTAAAAAAGGTCGGCGAGATCGTGTCGACAGAGGCAAGGGCAAAATACAACGCGGTCACCGAGTATGGTGACAGGGATATCTACAAGGGGCTTACGATGTGGTCTCCCAATGTGAACATCTTCCGCGATCCGAGATGGGGACGCGGACATGAGACTCTCGGAGAAGATCCGTACCTTACTTCCAAACTGGGCGCTGCATATGTAAAAGGTCTGCAGGGCGACGGAGAATGCTTAAGGACTGCGGCCTGTGCGAAACATTTTGCCGTACATTCGGGTCCCGAAGCGATAAGGCATGAATTCGATGCCAAGGCGAGCAAGAAGGATATGCATGAAACCTATCTTCCGGCGTTTGAGGAATGTGTTAAGGAAGCAAAGGTTGAGGCGGTCATGGGTGCCTATAACCGCACGAACGGCGAACCCTGCTGTGCACATACGGAGCTCATGGAAGACATACTCCGCGGCGAATGGGGATTTGAAGGACATTATGTATCGGATTGCTGGGCAATAAGGGATTTCCACGAGCATCATATGGTGACTGCCACTGTTGAAGAATCGGCAGCGCTCGCGCTTAAGAAGGGCTGCGATGTAAACTGCGGAAATACTTACATCCACCTGCTCAAGGCTTATAAGGACGGACTTGTTACGGAAGAGGACATCACCAAGGCCTGCATCCGTCTGTATACGACCAGGTTCATGCTCGGGCTGTTTGATTCAAGCGAATATGACAGCATACCTTATGAGAAGGTAGAATGCAGGGAGCACAGGGATTACGCTATAGAAGTGGCAAGTAAAGCCATGGTTCTTCTTAAGAATGAGGATTTTCTGCCTGTCAATAAAAATGCACTCAAGACTATCGGTGTGATAGGTCCCGATGCAAACAGCCGTGTTGCCCTAATGGGTAATTATCACGGAACGGCTTCGAGATATACAACACTGCTCGAGGGTATACAGGATGAAGTCGGTGAGAACACAACGGTGCTCTGTTCTCAGGGTTCCCATCTGTACCTTGACAGGGTTGAGCCTCTCGGACTTAAGAATGACAGGCTTGCGGAAGCCAGGGTGGTAGCGGAGCATTCGGATATGGTAGTTCTGGTGCTCGGACTTGACGAGACACTTGAAGGAGAAGAGGGTGATACCGGAAACAGCTACGCTTCGGGCGACAAGGTCGATCTTAACTTCCCGGAATCACAGATGGAGCTTGCAAGAGCCGTGATAGCTACCGGTAAGCCCATAGTGCTTGCGGTAATGACCGGTTCGGCAATGGATCTGTCCTTTGCAAATGAGGCGGGAAATGTCAAGGCGATAATACAGGTATGGTATCCGGGTGCAGAGGGCGGTAAGGCCTTTGCGGATATCCTGTTCGGTAAAAAGTCTCCTTCGGGCAAGCTTCCGATAACATTATATAATTCGCTGGATGAGCTTCCCGAATTCACCGATTATTCGATGAAGGGCAGGACCTACAGATACATGGAGCATGAGGCGCAGTATCCGTTCGGCTTCGGACTTACATACGGAAAGGTATCCATAAGGTCAGCCGAAATCGACATAGCGGAGATAAAGGCGGCAGGTGCGGATACTAAGGCTCTTGAATCCGCAGCTGCTCCCATGACGGTTGTTATAAAAAATGAGAGCAACCGCTCATTGGAGGAAGTTATCCAGATCTATATAAAGGATAACGGATCGAAGCTGGCAGTAAGGAACCACAGCCTGTGCGCATTTAAGCGGGTAGCTCTTGCGGCAGGAGAAGAGTTAAAGGTCACACTGCCTGTATCAGGCAAGGCATTTATGGAGTATGACGAGGAAGGAAGAAGAGTACTTGACAGTAAGGACTTTACCCTGTTTGCGGGCGTAAGCCAGCCCGATGAAAAGAGCGTGAAGCTGTGCGGCGTCAAACCGGTGGCTGTGAAAGTTGAACTGTAGAAAATAATCATATTTTAAGGAGGACAAAACATGCTGTATATTGGAGTTGATCTGGGAACAAGTGCGGTTAAGCTGCTGCTTATGGACGGAAGCGGAAAGATCGAGAAGATCGTGTCGAAGGAATATCCCTTGATTTTCCCGCATCCGGGCTGGTCGGAGCAGAAGCCCGAGGACTGGTGGGAACAGTCGATGGCGGGCCTTAAGGAGCTTACAAGTGATTGCGACAAGAGTAAGATCGCAGGGATAAGCTTCGGCGGACAGATGCACGGGCTTGTAGTACTTGATAAGGATGATAATGTGATAAGACCGGCGATACTTTGGAACGACGGTCGTACAGGTAAGGAGACGGAGTACCTTAACAATGTGATAGGTAAGGATAAGCTGTCGCAGTACACAGCGAATATCGCGTTTGCCGGCTTCACCGCACCAAAGATTCTGTGGATGAAGGAAAATGAGCCTGAGAATTTTGCAAAGATAGAGAAGATAATGCTTCCGAAGGATTATCTGGCATATAAGCTCTCGGGTGTTCACTGCACGGATGTTTCGGATGCTTCCGGCATGCTCCTCTTTGACGTTAAGAATAAATGCTGGTCAAAGGAAATGATGGAGATATGCTCCGTTAAGGAATCACAGCTTGCGAAGATATTCGAAAGCTACGAGGTAGTAGGAAATATCAAGCCCGAGATAGCAGATGAACTGGGATTAAGCAAGGATGTTAAGATAATCGCAGGTGCGGGCGACAATGCCGCAGCCGCTGTGGGAACGGGAACTGTAGGCGACGGCAAGTGTAACATCTCTCTCGGCACCAGCGGAACGATATTTATCTCAAGCAAGGATTTCGTTGTTGATGATAAGAATGCTCTCCATGCATTTGCACATTCGGACGGACACTTCCACCTGATGGGATGTATGCTGAGTGCAGCATCATGTAACAAGTGGTGGATGGAGGATATTATCGGAACGACTGATTTTGCTAAGGAACAGACGCCGATCACTGATGATAAGCTTGGGGAGAATCATGTTTACTATTTGCCTTATCTCATGGGCGAGCGTTCACCCCATAACAATCCGGATGCAAGGGCGGTATTTATCGGAATGACGATGGATTCGACAAGAGCTGATATGACTCAGGCGGTCCTTGAAGGCGTGTGCTTCGGTATCCGTGATTCATTCGAGGTTGCAAAGTCTCAGGGCATTAAGATAGAGAGCACGAAGATCTGCGGCGGCGGCGCTAAATCACCTCTTTGGAAGAAGATGATGGCCAATGTCCTTGGTATCCCGGTTGAGGTTATAGAATCGGAAGAAGGCCCGGGTTACGGCGGTGCGATCCTGGCTGCGGTAGGCTGCGGAGAATATGCATCTGTTGAAGAGGCTGCAGACAAGCTCGTAAAGGTCGTTGACGTGGTTAAGCCCGATGCTGAGCTCACGGCCAAGTATGAGAAGAGATATCAGTACTTTAAGAAGCTCTATCCGACGATGAAATCACTGTTCGGAGCTGAATAATCGACACCAAGAAAATCCCTTATGATGAGGCAGGTGCCTCCGAGCAATATTGAAATATCCTGAAGACCGGATGGAACGAGAGTGCAGTACTCGTTCATCCGGTTTTTAAGCTGCGATTTTATGCGCTCATGAAGATCCTTTATGTACATGGTGAAGCTTGAGTTTATGACTATCACGTCGGGATTGAAGATGTTTAGGATATTGTTGATGCCGACGGAGATATATTTGACGAACTGATCGACTAAGGCGGCAGCCATTGTGTCCCCCGAATTATACGCGGCAATGAATTCATCGATAGAGATCTTCTGTAAATGCCTTACATCGGCAAACCGGTTAAGGATGGCCCGTTCCGAAGCATACTGTTCGATACAGCCGCTGTTGCCGCAGGGACACTTGATGCCATCCACATTTATTATAGTATGACCGAACTCGCCGGCATTGCCGTTGAAACCCGTATAGAGCTTGTTGTCAATGATTATCCCGATACCGAGGCCGGAATGGACAGAGACACCTATCATGTTAGGCACGTTATAACAGAAACATTTCTCACCGATGACAGACAGATTGGCTTCATTTTCCATAAGGACAGGAACATTGAAATGCTCGCTCAGCCTGTCTGCTATCGGAAGTCCGGCATAGTCGTAATAAGGAGCGAAGGTGATCTCGTTATTATGGATGACTCCGTGAACTCCCAACGAAATACCGACGACTCCGAAGGGTGTTTCGGGAAGAGCTTCAATACAGGAATTGATAATGTATATAAGTCCGCTGATTATATTATCGCGGCTGTAGTTGTTCGGGAACTGTTTAAGTCCGCAGTCGTTGCAGGTAAGATCCGAAGTAAATGCGGTAATGGAGTTTACTCCCATATCGATGGAAAGTATATGGCCGTTCTCCCTGCAGAATTCAAGCAGGATCGGCTTACGTCCGAGAGAGGTATCGTCGGAACCTATTTCCCTGACGAGCTGTTTTTCCATGAGCTCCGAAACTATTGCTGAAATGGTAGCCTTGGTGAGTCCAAGCTTCGCAGCCATTGCGGCTCTTGAAATAGGCCCTTCGTTAAGGACCGCCTCAAGAACCAGATGGGAATTGATATCTCTTATCAGTTCTTTACTGCCTGTGACCATGGATCAACCCTCGTTAACTCAGATCTGCGGATACACAGTAAGGATACCACACTTTGTTTAATAAGTAAACAAATTAAAAGAGACTCGGGTTTAATTTATTTATCCGTTTTTTTAGGATGTTTATGATATGCAATAGTTAGCGTTGACTAACCAATATGTCTGATGTTAGCATAAATATTGTTTAGTGATTGAACTATCATTATGGTACTGAACAGATCACGAGTGGACCGGAAAGGAGAAGGATTGTGAAAATACTGAGTGTTAAGGATCCTGAATTCAGGAAGTATGGAAGGGTTATAGAGGGGATTGATTTTTCCAATATCATTAAGGAAATGGGCAATACGCCATGTCCCGATGATGTTGTGTATGTACCGTCCGTTAAGGAACTGGAGGCCTGCCCCGAATATAAGCAGATCGCAGAGAGTTTATACGGCGGAATGCCTATCCAGATAGGATACTGTAACGGAAACAATGTGCTGCTCAATGCGGTTGAGTATCACAGGGATTCCGAGATCAATGTGGCTGTGACCGACTGTGTAATGATCTGGGGTGACGAGGCCGATGTGACCGAGGATTATACTTATGATACGTCGAAGATGGTTGCCTTCCATCTGCCGGCGGGAACTGCTGTTGAGTGCTTTGCAACAACACTTCATTATGCACCCTGTAATTATCAGGGCAATAAGTTCAGGGTTGTCGTAGTGCTTCCGAAGGGAACAAATACGGACCTTGATTTCAAGGCAGATTCAACACCCGAGGATAAGCTTCTGTTCGCAAGGAACAAGTGGCTCATCGGACATCCGGAAGCGAAGATCGAGGGAGCGTTTAACGGCCTTATCGGTAAGAACTTAAACGTGGATGAGTGACAGATTGTATTTTTGGAGAAGTAGCGGATCAAGCAGGACTGGGGGGTTCTGTTTATCATAAACGTAAATTCAATTAAGAAAAGGAGAAAGAACATGAACAACATACCTAAAGTGAAGATCGGTATCGTGGGCGTCAGCCGTGACTGTTTCCCTGCTGACCTTACCATCAGAAGAAGAAAGGCTCTCGCAGAAGCATATGCCAAGAAGTATGATGCGGCTGATATCTATGAGTGCCCCGTTACTATCATCGAGAGCGAGATCCATATGCAGCAGGCTCTTGAGGATATCAAGAAGGCAGGATGTAACGCTCTTTGCGTATATCTTGGCAACTTCGGTCCCGAGATCTCCGAGACAATGCTTGCTCAGCAGTTCTGCGGTCCCAAGATGTTCTGCGCAGCAGCTGAGGAGGACTATGAGTCCGTAACAACGGCAGGCCGTGGTGATGCTTACTGCGGTATGCTCAATGCAAGCTACAATCTCGCACTTCGTAATGTTAAGGCATATATCCCCGAGTATCCCGTAGGTGATGCAGAGGATTGCGCAGATATGATACATGATTTCGTTCCTGTTGCACGTGCCGTATATGCACTGCAGAACCTTAAGATCATATCATTCGGTCCCAGACCTCTTAACTTCCTTGCTTGTAACGCTCCCATCAAGCAGCTTTACAATCTCGGCGTTGAGATCGAGGAGAACTCGGAGCTTGATCTGTTCGAGTCGTTCAACAAGCATGCAGGCGACGCAAGGATAGCTGATGTTGTTAAGGATATGGAAGCTGAGCTCGGAGAAGGCAATAAGAAGCCCGAGATCCTTGAGAAGCTGGCTCAGTATGAACTTACTCTTACAGACTGGATCGACGGTCATAAGGGTTCAAAGGAATTCGTTGCCGTCGCAGGTAAGTGTTGGCCCGCATTCCAGACACAGTTCGGATTCGTTCCCTGCTATGTTAACTCACGTCTTACCGGACGCGGCATTCCCGTATCCTGTGAGGTTGATATCTACGGCTGCTTAAGTGAGTACATCGGAACCTGCGTAAGTGATGATATCGTTACTCTTCTTGACATCAACAACTCAGTACCGAAGTGCATGTACGAAGACAGCATCAAGGGTAAGTTCGATTACAAGCAGACCGATACATTCATGGGCTTCCATTGCGGAAATACCTGCTCGAAGAAGCTTACAAAGGGCGAGATGAAGTATCAGGCCATCATGGCTCGTTCACTTCCCGTAGAGGTTACGAACGGAACGCTCGAAGGCGATATCGTTCCCGGACCTATCACCTTCTACCGCCTGCAGTCAACGGCAGACAACATCCTTCGCGCTTACGTTGCAGAGGGTGAGGTTCTTCCTGTGGCTACAAGATCCTTCGGTGGTATCGGCGTATTCGCTATTCCTGAGATGGGACGTTTCTATCGTCACGTACTCATCGGCAAGAACTTCCCTCATCACGGAGCAGTTGCTTTCGGACATTTCGGAAAGTCACTCTATGAGGTATTTAAGTACATCGGTGTTTGCACATGTGAGATCGGTTACAACCAGCCGGCATCACTTCCTTACCCGACGGAGAATCCCTTTAAGTAATATCATAAGGGGGAACCTAATATTATAGTCAAAAGGCGCTGTAAAAACAGCGCCTTTTATGATAAACTGTTTTATTATGGGAAAGACTGTAGTGATAGGAGCCGGCCCGGCCGGACTGACAGCTGCATACGAGCTGCTTAAACAGACAAACGATATGGAGATCATCGTTCTTGAGGAGTCTGATGTTCTCGGCGGGATATCAAAAACGGTAAATTACAAAGGAAACCGCATGGACATGGGCGGTCACCGTTTTTTTTCCAAGGATGCACGGGTAAACAAATGGTGGGATGGGATACTCAAACCACAGGATGCGAAAGGACTTCCCGATCCCGATAAGACCGATGAAGTAATGCTCAGGCGACGCCGTATATCCAGGATATTGTTTGACCGGAAATTTTACGATTATCCGATATCTTTTAAGTGGGAAACTTTTAAGAATATGGGTATCGGCAATACGTTCAGAGTGGGATTTTCCTATCTTGCCTCTGTTTTTCATAAGTTACCCGAAACCAATCTTGAAAACTTCTATATCAACAGATTCGGAAGGAAACTGTATTCAATGTTTTTTGAATACTATACGGAGAATCTGTGGGGAAGAAAGCCGTCGGAGATCGATGCATCGTGGGGAGCCCAGAGGGTTAAAGGCCTGTCGATAATGGCGGTCCTTAAGGATGTGTTCGGAAAGATGTCCGGGAAAAAGAACAGGAAGGTAGAAACATCCCTTATCGAGGAGTTCAGATATCCCAAGTTTGGTCCGGGTCAGTTATGGGAAGTGACAGGCGATAAGATAACCGCAATGGGCGGAAAGATAATGCTCAATACCAGGGCGGTTTCTCTAAAGGTAAGCGGAAACAGGGCAGTATCCGTAGGCTGTGAAACAAGGGACGGACATATGGAAATAGAAGCGGATCATGTGATCTCGTCAATGCCCGTTAAGGATCTGATAGCCGGTATGAACGATGTGCCCGAAGATATACGAAGGATCGCATCGGGACTTCCCTACAGGGATTACATGACCCTCGGAGTCCTTGTCAAGAAACTTAAGATAAAGAATAATACAGATATTGTGACACCCGGGAATATCATCCCCGACAACTGGATCTACGTGCAGGACCGAAATGTGAAGATGGGGCGTATCCAGGTATATAACAACTGGTCCCCGTATATGGTAAATGACAATGAGAACACGGTCTGGCTCGGTCTTGAGTATTTTGTAGACGAGGGAGATAAATTCTGGAACATGCAGGAGGAGGCTTTTTCGGATTTTTGCATTAAGGAGCTTATAAAGCTTGGATTCATAGATTCAAAAGAAGATGTTTTGGACACACATATGGAAAAGGTCAAGAAAGCCTATCCCGCATATTTTGATACCTATGATGAGATGGATAAGGTCGTCGGATATCTGTCCGGTATTGAGAACCTGTACTGTGTCGGAAGGAACGGACAGCACCGTTACAACAATATGGATCATTCGATGGTCACGGCTTTTGAGGCTGTAAAATGCATAGTTACCGGTGATCCGGACAAGACAGCCGTATGGAACGTGAACACGGAGAGGGAGTATCATGAAGAAAGCCGGAACTGATGCGTATTCGCTCTTTTTGAAGATATCGTTTGCGGGAACCATCCTGTATCTTTTGGTTTTGCTGATAACGGGTGGATATGGCGCTGCGTGGCTTGCGATGGAGAACAATTTCGATAATTTCCTGACCGACCATTTCAGGCATATAGCATTTGCTTCCGACATGCAGCATTTTTATTTCAATACCAACGATGCCACGTTTCCGCCCTTTGCTTATCTGCTCTATTATCTGCTGTATCGGATAAATCCGAACTCATGGGCAGTGAATCAATGGAAGGAATGCAGGGACTATCAGTATAATCCGCTTGTCTATCTGATGCTTACGATCCTTCTCGTGCTTGTATTTAAGCTGGTAGTAGATAAGCTCCTGCCGCAGTACGGTAACGGAAGGAATCTCCTGCTTGTTATCGCGGTCGTATGTTCCGCGCCGATGATGGCAGGCGCGCTTGAACGGGGAAATATCTCGTTCCTGACCGCTGTAATGCTTCTTGGAGCACTTTATCTTAAGGATTCGGACACAGCGTGGAAGAGAGAGGCAGCGTTATTGCTGATCGCAGCGGCGTCGGGACTTAAGCTCTACCCTGCGATATTCGGAGTTATCTATATAGTTGAAAAACGCTATAAGGAAGGGATACGGCTGCTTGTATACGGCCTGCTGGTATTTTTGGTGCCGTTTATCTTCTGCGGCGGCATCCCGGGGCTTATCCAATATCTTAAGATACTTTTCTTTTTTGAGAACCAGGGCTACAGGAGCTGGACAAACGTAAGGAATTATCTGCTGAGCATATCGGATCTGCTCGGGCAGTATGAGAATTCGGCATATTTTGTAAAGTACTTCAAGATAGCCGAAAACCTGTATCTTTTATTCTGTGTTGTGAGTATGTTCAGGACTAAGGAAAAGTGGAAGCTTGCACTTTATACCGCAGGCATCATGGCCCTGTACGTGCCGTTCAGTTACAGATATACATCTGTTTACATGCTTATACCGCTCATCATGTATCTTAAGCAGGATAAGGAAAAGCAGAAGATCATATATGCCGTGCTGTCCGCACTTACGTTCACGATACCGGTTTACGGTCTGCTGACACCGCTGGCGGCTGATTTTTATATATTTACGCCCATATATATTATGATGATATATTCATTTATTGAAGATTGGTGCAGGAAGAAGGAGAGATAAGATAATGAAGATCGGGTTTGATAACGAAAAATACCTTAAGATGCAGTCAGAGCACATAAGGGAAAGGATCGATAAGTTCGGCGATAAGCTCTACCTTGAGTTCGGCGGCAAGCTGTTCGACGACTTCCATGCATCCCGCGTGCTCCCGGGTTTTGAACCTGACAGTAAATTAAGGATGCTTATGAAGCTTTCCGACCGTGTCGAGATAGTAATAGTCATCAATTCAAACGATATAGAGAAAAACAAGGTGCGCGGCGATCTCGGGATCACCTATGATGAGGACGTGATAAGGCTTATAAAGGAATTTGAGGACCGCGGGCTGTATGTGGGAAGTGTAGTGCTTACGCAGTTTAAGGGACAGGGAGCGGCAGAAGCCTTCCGGATACGTATGGAGAAGAGGGGATATAAGGTATATCACCATTACAGGATAGAAGGATATCCGTCGAATGTTGCGCTTATTGCAAGTGATGACGGCTTCGGGAAGAATGATTATATAGAAACAACGAGGCCTCTGGTGGTCGTTACGGCACCGGGTCCGGGAAGCGGCAAGATGGCGACCTGTCTGTCGCAGCTCTATCATGAGAATAAGAGAGGAATAAAGGCAGGCTATGCCAAGTTCGAGACCTTCCCGATATGGAACCTGGCTCTTAAGCATCCTGTAAATCTTGCTTATGAAGCGGCAACCGCGGATCTTAATGATGTCAACATGATCGATCCCTTCCATCTTGAGGCTTACGGTGAGACCACCGTCAATTACAACAGGGATATTGAGATCTTCCCCGTGCTCGATTCGATCTTCGAGGGGATATACGGACATAATCCGTACAAATCTCCCACGGATATGGG
>JAFSZZ010000009.1 GCA_017458765.1 Lachnospiraceae bacterium
GAGAGCAGGAAGAACGGATACTTCGTATATGATAAGGAGTCAAAGGAAGCAGGATTCGGGGGATTTGTATTTTCGGTGTTTGCCTATGAAAAACCTTCGGATTATGCGGGCGGAATGGACAAAAAGGTAGGCGAGATAAGGAAGGACGACAAGACTTTATATGATGTCGTTGTCGGGTATCCGTCGGATGTTCAGTACGACTATACCAAATATGAAGACAAGGCACCAGAGACCTACGAAAAGCTGTATGACGGAGCAGAGGACATTATCAGGACACTTAAGAGTGTTGACGGCGATTTTGAGTGGGGTGCAGGATGTAAGGGCGAGGACATGTATTCCGGGATAATAGAGAAACACATCACGGCCATTAAGGAAAAATGGGACAGCGATAAGCTTGAGTCAAACGACATGAGCCCTGAGTATAATGCGATAAATGTTGCGACCGGCGGAGATGCGCTTGACACCGTAGGTTATGCATTCCATGATACCAACTGTGACGGTGTGGATGAACTGCTCATAGGCGAGATCGCGGAAGGCGAGCTTAAAGGGACCGTATATGATATATACACCATAGTTGACAGGAAACCGGCTCATGTTGTGAGCGGATCGGTAAGGGACCGCTATTATGCGCTGGAGAATTCGATGATCTGTAATGAGTACTCTGGCGGAGCGGATCTTACCGGATGGCAGAGCTATGATATAGAGCCCAATACGGTAAACCTTCTTCCTCAGCTCGGTATTAAGATGGACGGATATGAGAATAAGGAAAAACCGTGGTTTGTCAACTATGCCGAGCCGGATACCTGGGAGAATATTGACGAGGAACAGTTTGATGAATTCAAGTCAAGGCTTGAATATATAAGGTTTGATTTTTCGCCGTTATCCGGATATACAGCCGACTGATACGGACCGTAACGGAGAAAACGGACAGTAAGACGCGTCAGGTGTTACACCGTAAAAATATACATCAGGAGAAGATCTATGGAAACAGTGATTGAGATACTTAAGGGTGTTCATCCCGAGGTTGATTACGAGAAAGAAACAGGGCTCATCGACAAGAGGATCTTTGATTCGTTTGATGTAGTCAATATCGTGGGAGAACTTATGGATGAGTTCGATATTGAGATAACCGCGGAGCATATGGTCCCAGAGAACTTCAATTCGGCACAGGCAATTTACAGGCTGGTTAAAACATTAGAGGAAGAGTAAGTCCCGATGTCTTTTATTTCGATCGGATTTGCGCTGTTCGTTACCGCGGCACTGATCGTGTACTATACAGTACCGAAAAAATGCCAGTGGATCGTTTTGCTCATAGCAAGCTATGTGTTCTATGCGATAAACGGCGTTATGAATTTTATCTACATAGCAGTTACAACCGTATCTGCGTATGTATGTGCCGCGCTCATAGAAAAAAAGGGGACAGAGCAGAAGGAATATCTTAAGGCCAATAAAGACAGCATTACCAAAGATGAGAAGAAGTCATACAAGGCAGGTATCAAAAAGAAACAGAAACGGATACTTGCCTTGGGGCTTATCCTGAACTTTGGTATTTTAGTGTATTTAAAATACGCGGACTGGTCGATCGCCTATATCAATCTGTTCAGGCTCAGTTTTTTCGGCAGAACGGATTTCATCCCGTTTAAGAACTTTATCCTGCCGCTTGGCATATCCTTTTATATGTTCCAGACAATGGGATATCTTATCGATATTTACTACGGCAAATATGAGAGAGAGCATAACTTTTTAAAATTTGCGCTCTTTGTATCTTTCTTTCCCCAGATAGTTCAGGGCCCTATAAGTCGTTTCGGAGAGCTTGCTCCGGAATTATATAAGGAGACCGCATTTGATTTTGACAGGATAAGATCGGGCTTTTACCGTATCATGTGGGGACTTTTCAAGAAGCTTGTCATAGCGGACCGTCTTGCCGCATTCGTAAGGGAAACGATCGCACAGAGAGATACATACAGGGGACTTTATATCCTGCTTGCAGTGTTCATGTATTCAATGCAGATCTACGGTGATTTTTCGGGCGGTATCGACGTGGCACTGGGAGTTGCCGAAATGTTCGGTATCAGGCTGCATGAGAATTTCGAGAGACCGTTTTTCGCAAAATCGATATCGGAATACTGGCAGAGATGGCATATCACGCTCGGTACATGGTTCAAGGATTACATTTTCTATCCCCTTTCACTTAACAAGGGAATACTAAAGGCAGGCAAATTCCTAAGGGAGCACGGATTCGAGAAGCTCGGCAAGAGGATACCTATCTATGTCCCGATGTTCATGGTATGGTTTACGACGGGAATGTGGCACGGTTCACAGAACAGATTTGTCGTCTGGGGACTGTTTAACTGCCTGTTCATAATACTCGGGACCGAATTCGAACCGCTGTCCTTAAAGATAGTCGAAAAATTCAAACTGGATGAAGGCAGTTTCTGTATGAGAGCCTACAGGGTTTTTAAGACCTTCTGGCTTATGTCTTTTTTGAGGATATTCGATATAAGCAGCGATGTGCCGTCTGCATTTAATGCATTCAGGCTTATATTCACGGATTGGAGAAGCTTCAGGCTCGCAAGGGTTTATGAGGAACTGTCGCTTCCCAAAGAGGATTTTATCGTTGCTGTTATCGCTATCCTTGTGATGTTCATATTTGATCTCATACAGAGAAAGGGCAGTGTGAGAAAAAGGATATTTACACTGCCGGTACCTCTGCAGTGGTGCGTTTTATCGCTGCTTATTATCGCGGTATCCGTATTCGGCTATTACGGGCCGGGATATGATGCCGGAAGCTTTATATACGGGGCATTTTGATGAGAGATACTGTTAAGGATATTTTAAAGATAATATTAAAGATCGTTATCATCCTGGTGCTGGTAAATGCTCTTAACCGCATTTTTATCCCCAAATATGTGAATGAGAACCGGGACGGGAGGATAACACAGGAATACTATCCTGTCAGCAGATACACCGATGTGATATTTGTGGGATCTTCCACGGTTCACAGTGCCATCGATCCGAGAGTGTTATGGCAGGAGAACGGGATATCTTCATATGACCGTGCCAATGCATCCCAGACCATGTGGATATCATATTACATGATAGAAGATGCGATAAGATGCCATAAGCCCGAACTTGTCTGTATCGATACGACATTCATAAAATACGGAGATGATTTCGTTGAAGAGCCGAGTACGAGGAAGGCGCTGGACGGTATGAGGATGTCGCCTTCAAAGATACGCTGCATAAAGGCATCGATGGGAGAGGATGAGAAGATGGCTGACTATATAATGCCGCTTTTCAGATTCCATTCAAGATGGAAGGAATTTACGTTTGATGATATCCGGTATGCATATTATAAAAAGCCGGTGACGATAAACGGCTATCTTCCGGATGATGAAACGGAAGCCGCAGACCCGGGAGAGCTTGTATATACCAAGGAAGGAGATACGACGATCTCTCCGAAGAATGTAAAATACCTGAGACAGGCCATAGAGCTGTGCAGGGATAAAGGTGTGCAGGTCATGCTTTTTAAAGTACCCGCCCATTCTTCCAACTGGAGCAGGGATTATGACAGGCAGATAAATGACATAGCAAAAGAGTACAATATAACGTACATTAATTTTGACGATCTAAATGATGAGATCGGACTTGATTACAGCACCGACACACCGGATAAGGGGAGCCATCTGAATTCATCGGGGGCCGTTAAGTTTTCGGCATATCTGTCGGGATACTTGAAGGATAATTACAGCGTAAGCGACAGGAGCGGTGACGTTAAATACGGCAAACTTTACATTGGCAGATAAAAATCTTATAATGAACATCGTGGTTTTTATTACAGTCAATGACAGTATTACAGATACGGATGTTAAAGAACGGAGACAGGATAATGAAAAAAATCTTAGTTACGGGATGCAACGGACAGCTCGGACGCGCCATACGGAAAGAGTACGGGGATGAGGTTGATTTTGTACTGACCGATGTTATCGATGCGGAAGGGATAACAAAACTGGATATATCCAGGGTGGATGAGGTGATAAAGCTTGTAAGGGATGCTAAACCCGACACCATCATCAATTGTGCCGCGGCAACGAATGTTGACGGATGTGAGAAGGATCAGGATTTTGCATATCGTGTAAATGCGATCGGGCCGAGAAATCTTGCGATAGCGGCATCGGATATCGGCGCGAAGCTCGTACATATAAGTACTGATTATGTATTCCCGGGGACTGACCCGGATCCGCTTACGGAATTTGATGAGCCGGGTCCTATAAGCGCATACGGAAGGACCAAGTATGCCGGAGAAAAATTCGTAAATCAGTTCGCCGACAGGTTTTTTATCCTGCGTACGGCATGGCTGTACGGAGACGGTAAGAATTTTGTGAGGACTATGCTTGCTCTTTCACAGAAGCATGATGAGATAAGCGTCGTTGACGACCAGTTCGGATCGCCTACATCCGCAACGGAACTTGCTCATACCATAAGATTTTTGGAAGCAACGGATAATTACGGTCTTTTCCATGCGACCTGCGAAGGAAGCACAAACTGGGCTGATTTTACCGAGGAAATATTCAGGCTGACCGGAAATAAAACCGTGGTAAAGCATGTGACGAGCAGGCAGTATAAGGAAATGAACCCGGCATCTGCAGACAGACCGGCATATTCAATACTTGATAACTATATGCTAAGGCTTACAAGCGATCACAAAATGGCGGACTGGCATGATGCGATCGAAAAATATCTCAGTGAAGAACAATAAGGGGAGAGAAGATGGAGACTGATAAAAAGATTATACTTACAGGAGACCGTCCGACAGGAAGACTGCACCTCGGTCATTACGTCGGATCGCTTAAGAGAAGGGTAGAGCTTCAGAACAGCGGTGAATTCGATGATATAAACATCCTGATCGCCGATGATCAGGCGCTCACCGACAATGCGGATAATCCGGGTAAGATCAGGGATAACATCATAAACGTTGTGCTTGATTATCTGTCGGTGGGAATAGATCCCGATAAGTCGACCATATGCGTGCAGTCGGCTCTTCCTGCATTGCATTCGCTTACATTTTATTACATGAACCTTGTGACTACGGCACGTGTATCGCGTAATCCTACCGTCAAATCCGAGATCCAGATGCGCGGTTTTGCTGATGAGGGACTGCCCGTGGGATTTTTCTGTTATCCGATATCGCAGGCGGCAGATATAACCGCATTTGACGCGACCGTTGTTCCGGTTGGAGAGGATCAGCTCCCCATGATAGAACAGACGAGGGAGATAGTCGAAAAGTTCAATAAGACCTATGGCGATACGCTTGTGCTTCCCAAGGCAATGATACCCGAGAATGAATTCCAGCGCCGTCTTCCCGGAGTTGACGGCAAGGCTAAGATGAGCAAGTCTCTCGGGAACTGTATCTACTTATCGGATACACCTAAGACTGTCAAGAAGCAGGTGAACGGTAAGATGTTCACGGATCCGCAGCATCTTAAGATAGAAGATCCCGGTCATATCGAGGGAAATGTTGTGTTCACATATCTGGATGCTCTGTGCACGGACGATCATTTCAGGGAATATCTGCCGGATTACAATAACCTCGATGAGATGAAGGAGCACTATAAACGCGGCGGACTCGGTGACGGTGTGTGCAAGAAGTTCCTTATCTCGGTACTGGAGGAGGAACTCTCCCCCATAAGAGCGGAGCGTGAAAAGTGGCAGAATAATATAGGCGATGTTTATGATATACTTGCCGACGGGATAAATAAGGCAAGAAAGAAGACGGATGCGGTCCTTTCACGGGTACAAAAGTCAATGAGGATCGATTATTTTGATGACCGTTCCATAATCGGTGAGTGGGAGGAACTCCTTAAGCAGCCACTTAACTGATACACAGGGAGATGTGGCAAAAGAACCGTCCCCGTGGCAGATGTGGCAAAAGAACCGTCCCCATGGCAGATCGGGGGAAGAAAAGAGTATATACCTGAAATGGATGAGAAGAGAAGGATATCGCTTGAAAGAGCGGATGAATTGTATGAAGAGATAGAGGATTATCTTGCGTTTAAGGATGATTTCTTAAGGGAGACCGCCGAAAGACGTGATGTTCTGTCCAAAAAGCATAAGGAAGAACTCATGAATTACTTTGAGGCGGATGAGAATGACTGGAATGACTGGCACTGGCAGTTAAGGCACAGGATAAGTTCGGTGTCTCTTCTTAATAAGTTCATAAAACTGTCGGATAAGCAGTATAAGATGTTTGAGGATATCTCTAAGAAGTTCCGCTGGGCGACAACTCCCTATTATCTGTCGCTCATGGATTATGAGGATATGAGTTATCCGATAAACATGATGGCTCTGCCGAGCTCTTATGAGAATGACGAGAGCGGTGAGCTGGATCCTATGAGTGAGGAATATACCAACCCCGCACCATGCATAACGAGGCGGTATCCGAACAGGCTGATAATAAATGTCACAAGTTCATGCGCGATGTTCTGCCGCCACTGCCAGAGACGCAGAAGGATAGGCGAGTGCGACCGTATCGAGTCAGAGGAAAACATAGCGGCCGCTATTGAATATATCCGTAATACACGGGAAATAAGGGATGTCCTTATCACGGGCGGAGATCCGCTCATGCTCCCCGATGAAATGCTTGAGAATATAATAAAGCAGGTAAGGGCGATCCCCCATGTTGAGATAATAAGGCTTGGCACCAGGCTTCCCGTCACCATGCCTCAGCGTATAACACAGGAACTCTGCGACATGCTTAAAAAATATCATCCGTTTTTTATAAACACCCAGTTCAATCATCCGGGTGAACTTACGGAAGATGCGGTAAAAGCGTGCGAGAGGATAGTAAATGCAGGTATCCCCATGGGTAACCAGATGGTATTTCTTAAGGGAATAAATAACGATAAGTATATTGTGCAGCTCCTGAATGAGGGATTGTTAAAAGCACGTGTACGTCCTTATTATATCTTCCATCCCAAGCAGGTGCTCGGGACCAAGCATTTTGAGATAACCGTGGAGGAAGGACTTAAGATAATGAAATATCTGAGGGGACATACATCGGGCCTTGCGATACCTCAGTATATCCTGAACGCCCCTCACGGGCTCGGCAAGATACCGCTTTTGCCAAAGTATATCGATGAAAGTGATGATGAACACGTGAAGCTTTATACCTGGGAAGGCAGGGAAGTGGAGATCATATACTAATTTGTCACAAAGCCTTGAAAATCACACATTTTTGCTATATAATATCTGTAACCTGAAGTGTCCGGTTTTTCTTGATATTTTGAACCTACATCACTTTAAACGGGAATCCTATATCTTCAGACGTATGTCAGGCCTCATTTTATCGGTGGAAGGCAGAAATCTGTTTGCGGTAACCCACCTGGCATTTTGCTAGGAGTCAAAATTCAAGAGTCGGCATTTCGGGGCTTTTTTTTGACTGCCTTGTTATCGGGGCAGTTTCTTTTGGTCTTCTTGACTTTTTATGTGAAAACACATAAAATTTTATAGTATTTTTTTATACAGGGAGGAAAAGTTATGAAGAAAATCACAGCGATCATGATGGCAACTGTTCTTGCTTTTGGCATGACTGCCTGCGGTGCGGCAGGTGGTTCGGGGGCTGCGGGAGGATCCGGCGATACGATAAAGATCGGAGTCTTTGAGCCTTCAACCGGAGATTCCGCTTCGGGCGGCAAGAAGGAGATCCTCGGTATGCAGTATGCCAATACCGAGACACCGACAGTGGAAGTCGGAGGCAAGACATACAAGATAGAACTGGTAATGGCAGATAACGGTTCTTCTGCGGACAAGGCACCGTCAGCAGCATCCGAACTTGTAGGTAAGGATGTTTCACTTGTGCTCGGATCATACGGCTCGGGTGTTTCGATGGCAGGCGGCCCCAAGTTCGAAGAGGCAGGTCTTGCGGCTATCGGTGTTACCTGTACGAATCCTAACGTAACAGCCGGAAACGATTATTATTTCAGGATATGTTTCCTTGATAATTTCCAGGCTGACGTTCTTGCAAACTTCGCAATGGATAAGTTCTCGGCCAAGAAGGCATACTGTCTCGGTGAGAACGGAAACGAATACGATCAGGGTCTTGTTGCATTCTTCAAGCAGGTGTTTGAAGCAGCGGGCGGTGAAGTTATAGCAGACTCTTTCCCGACCAACAACTCAGACTTCACATCGTACTTAAACAAGGCTAAGAGTGAGGGCGCAGACGTTATATTCACACCCGTTTCGATAGCTTACGCAAAACAGATAATGGAGCAGGCGAATTCACTTAATATCGATATACCTTTCTTAGGTTCCGATACGCTTGATGATAATATGGTCCTTGAAGCCACAAAGGGAACCAACCTTAAGCTCTATGTTTCAACCTTCTATCAGGAGGGCGGTTCGGAAGCATTTGATAAGGGCATCAAGGATTATATAAACAGTGATTCCAATGCAATGACGGCTAACGGCGGTAATGATACCATATCCGCGGTCACGGCAATGGGATATGATGCATATTATGTGGCACTTGAAGCGATCAAGGCTGCAGGATCCGGAGACAAGGCGGCTATAAAGGCAGCAATACCCAATGTAAAGTATGATGGCGTTTCAGGATCCATAGCATTTGATGCTGTCGGTGATGCAGTACGTGATACCGCGTATATCAAGACTGCAGATACCGCTTCCGGCACATGGGCATTTGAGAAGGTTCAGACCGGTTCCGGAAACAAATAATCAAAAGTAAGGGTGATATTTATGGAATATGTCATTTCGGTACTGCTCTCCGGTATTTCGGTAGGCGGGCAATATGCTTTGATCGCAATCGGATATACGCTTGTTTACGGTATATTGCGTCTTATCAATTTCGCACATGGCGACGTGTTCATGGTAGCGGGACTCATGGGGATCTATTTCACGGCAACGCTCCCGATAAGCGTGTCGCTTCCGCTGGTGATAATCCTGACGGTATTACTGGGCTTTACGATAGAACGAGCAGCATACAAGCCGCTCAGGGAAGCACCCAGGATGTCGGTCATGATCTCTGCGATAGGTGTGAGTTATCTGCTCCAGAATACCGCGACCTACGTGACCGGAGGACAGCCGATGACATATCCGGATATTCCTTTTTTATCAAGCACGGTCAATGTTGCGGGCACACATACAAAATGGGTGGTGATAATCACTCCGTTCCTTGTGCTCGTGCTTGTTTTCGCTCTGACTCAGCTCATCAACCATACCAAGGTCGGTATGGCCATGAGGGCTGTATCCAAGGATTTTGAGACCAGCATGCTCATGGGGATAAGGATAGACAGAGTCATATCCGCAACATTTGTTATCGGTTCCGCATTGGCGGCTATCGGTTCCATACTGTTCTTTACAAATTATCCGGCCATAACACCTACGGCCGGTGCGATGCCGGGACTAAAGGCATTTGTGGCAGCGGTTTTCGGCGGTATAGGTTCGATACCCGGAGCCGTTATTGGAGCGTTTCTTATAGGCATCTGCGAAACGATAATCAAGGGACTGCCTTCATCATGGGATGTATCGGTCTTCTCGGATGCGTTTACGTTTGCGCTTTTGATAATAATACTTGTTTTTAAACCGCAGGGTCTCTTCGGGGAAGCTGCCACGGATAAGGTGTAGATCATGAAACAGAAGAAAAAATCATTTTCAGCCGTTATCGGCATTTCCGTATTATTGCTCTTTGTTATATTGTTGGAAAACATAAGTGCTCTGATACCGGGGCTCCCTCAGGTGTTTCAGCCTACGAGCCCGTTGTTCACGGTGCTTAAGAAAGCAGCCGTTTATTCTCTTGTTGCGGTATCAATGAACCTGTTAAACGGGTTTACCGGACTTTTTTCATTAGGTCAGGCCGGCTTCATGCTTTTGGGAGCATATACCTACGCCATACTGATGGTCCCGGCAGACCAGAAGGAGCAGGTATATTACCTCTTCGGAGGCTGTGCGTTTGATTCTTCGCTTATGGATGTACTTGGGAAACTGTTCGGTACAAGCGGAGCGGGAGGCGCCGTAAGCATGATCTTAAGCTGTCTGATAGCGCTTATACTGGCAGGCTGCGTGGCCGGAGTATTTGCGTATCTTATAGGTATTCCGGTACTGAGGCTCAAGAGTGATTATCTTGCCATAGCAACGCTCGGATTTGCGGAGATACTTCGTGCCATTTTCCAGTGGCAGAAGCTTGGGAAGGTAACGAACGGAGCAAACATGATCAAGGGTTTCCCCACATTTTCAAGCTTTAACATAACGAACTCATCGGGGCAGATAGTACTCAGGCTGTCAACTTTCGTGCCGTTCCTGATCGTATCATTATGTATAGTCCTCATTGTGCTTTTGATAAACAGTTCATACGGAAGGGCATTCAAGTCTGTACGTGATGACGAGGTCGCGGCGGAAGCGATGGGCATCAACCTGTTCAGGCACAAGATGCTTTCGTTTGTGATATCCAGCTTTTTTGCAGGCGTAGGAGGAGCATTGTTTGCAATGTATGTGGCAAATGCGCAGGCTAAGGCATTCACATCCGTAATGACCTATGAGATCCTGCTTATAGTTGTTATCGGAGGAATTGGTTCGGTGAGCGGAAGCGTGCTCGCCACGTTTTTGTATGTTGCATGTTCGGAATGGTGGTTAAGATTCCTTGACAGTGAGCAGTATATAGGCGGCTTTAAGGTACCGCTTCTTCGAAACGGATTCAGGATGGTCATATTCTCTATAGTCATAATGGTGATCGTGCTGTTCTTTTCACAGGGGATAATGGGCAGCAACGAGATAAACATAGGAGCTCTTCTTAACAGGTTTAAGAAAAAGGAAAGGAAACAGTAAGCCATGGGAAATGCGTTACGACTTGAAAATGTAACAATGCAGTTCGGGGGCGTTGTTTCCGTAAACAATCTGTCGCTTGAAGTCCCTGAGAAAAAGATAATCGCCCTCATAGGACCAAACGGAGCGGGAAAGACGACAGCCTTTAACTGTATCACCGGAGTATATCAGCCGACGAACGGTCTTATCGAGTTCATGGGTAAGCCGATAGTACGTAACCATCCGACCGGCAAGGCGGCGAAATCTTATAAGGGACAGAATGAGGATAAGTATAAAAATGAAGCAGTGCTTTCTCCCACACCCGACGAGATAACAGGTATGGGGATCGCAAGGACTTTTCAGAATATCCGTCTGTGGAAGAGCATGACAGTTTTTGAAAATGTGCTCATCGCAAAACACCAGCATGCGAAGCAGACAGTTTTTTCGGCGGTGTTTCGGGGGAATCTTGCGGAAGAGAAGCGGATGAGAGATGAGACGATGGCTCTTCTCGAGGAACAGGGACTTGATATATATAAGGATGAACTCGCGGTAAGCCTTCCCTACGGACTGCAGCGGCGTCTTGAGATAGCCAGGGCTCTTGCGACCAAACCGAAGCTGTTGCTGCTTGATGAGCCTGCAGCCGGAATGAACCCGCAGGAGACAATAGAACTGGCTGATTTTGTCAGACAGATCAGGAAAAAATACGATCTTACGGTGTTCCTTATAGAGCATCACATGGATCTTGTTATGAACATATCCGATTATATATATGTAATAGATTTCGGAAGCGAGATCGCACGGGGTATCCCCGAAGAAGTACAGAATAATAAGCATGTTATAGAAGCTTATCTGGGAGTGGCTGAGGAAGCGGAAAATGAGTGAAAATGTATTACAGGTAGACAATCTGCAGGTTAGATACGGCGGTATTGAGGCTGTGCGCGGTATAAGCTTTAACGTAAAGGCCGGTGAGATAGTAACGCTCATAGGTGCCAACGGTGCCGGAAAGAGTTCGACGTTAAGGGCGATATCAGGACTTGTAAGGCCGGGAGGCGGCAGCATCATATTTGAGGGAGAGGATATTTCCGGCAAGAATCCGACACATATCGTATCCAAAGGCCTTATGATGGTACCGGAGGGACGAAAGATATTCCCAAATCTTACCGTGCTCGAGAACCTTAAGATAGGCGCATATTTAAGAAAAGACGAACTTGAAGAAGATATCGCGAAGGTATATGAGTATTTTCCGAGACTTAAGGAACGTTCGTGGCAGGAAGGCGGAACGTTATCGGGCGGTGAACAGCAGATGCTCGCAGTCGGAAGGGCGCTCATGGGAAGGCCCAAGCTTCTGATGATGGATGAGCCTTCATTGGGACTTGCACCGATCGTGGTCCAGGGAATATTTGAGATAATAAAACAGATAAACAGTGCCGGTACGACGGTACTTCTTATAGAGCAGAATGCGAACATGGCGCTGCACGTAGCCCACAGGGCGTATGTCATTGAGAACGGAAAGATATCAATGGAGGGAACGGGCGCCGAACTTCTTAATGATGAGAAGGTCAGAGCCGCATATCTTGGAAGCACAAATAAGTAACAGTAAGGAGAGATCAAATGTCGGAATTAAATGAACTGAGCGAGAAGCTTAACGGTATAAAGGAAGAGATACGCAGTGAACTCGGGAAACTGGAGTCTTCCAAGAACGTATTTGAATACAGGAAGAAGATATTCGATTCCAAAGCCGGTATGGTAGGAAGCCTCATGCGTGAAATGGGCAGGATACCGAATGAAATGAAGGCTGAATACGGCAAGCGTGTAAATGAAGTAAAAGCATGGGCACAGGGTGTATTTGAGGAGATGGACGAGAAGTTTAAGGCTCAGGAGATGAGGCTTAAATACGAGTCCGAGAAGATAGATGTTACAATGCCCGCGAAAAAGCCTGCAATGGGATATCTTCATCCGAACACACTTATAAGGGAGCAGATAGTCGACATCTTCGGTTCCATGGGATTTGACATATATGAAGGGACAGAGATAGAGACCGATCACTATAATTTTACGGCTCTTAATACGCCTGACGATCATCCTGCAAGAGATATGCAGGATACGTTTTATCTTTCGGACAAGTTTCTGTTAAGGACACAGACTTCCGCGGGACAGATCCACGTTATGGAAGCCAAGAAGCCTCCGATAAAGATAATATCACCCGGTAAGGTATTCAGGTCGGATGATGATGCGACACATTCTCCAATGTTCTCACAGATGGAAGGACTTGTGGTAGATAAGGGCATAACTCTCTGTGACTTAAAGGGAATGCTCGATGAGTTTGTGAAGAAGATATTCGGAGAGGGAACGAGCACGAGACTGCGTCCTTCGTATTTCCCGTTTACAGAGCCTTCGGTAGAGGTTGATGTAAGCTGTTTCCAGTGTCATGGCAAAGGCTGCAAGCTGTGTAAGGGGACCGGCTGGATAGAGGTCCTCGGAGCAGGTGTCGTAAATAAGAAGGTTCTTGAGGGATGCGGAATTGATTCCGATATCTACAGCGGTTTTGCTTTCGGTATCGGTATTGAACGTATAGCCATGCTCAAGTACGGCATAAACAATATAAAGCTGTTGTTTGAATCGGATATGCGAGTGCTTGAACAGATAAGAGAATGATCGGAATATTAAGGATAAAGGAGAAATAAAATGCTTGTACCGTTGAGTTGGTTAAAGGACTATGTGGATATAGATGTAAGCGTGGATGAACTGGAGGAGAAGCTGTTCTCCTGCGGCTTTGAAGTAGAGGAGAAGTATGAGGTCGGACATGACATAAGCAAGGTCGTTGTCGGACTTGTTGAGGAGTGTGAGCCGATACCGGATACTCATCTTCATCTGTGCAAGGTAAATGCAGGAAGCGAAGGAGTGCTGCAGATATGCTGCGGAGCGGATAATGTAAGGGCAGGAGGCAAGTTCCCGCTCGCTCTTATCGGAGCGACCGTTTATGCAACGGCCAAGGATCATGTTACAGTAGAAGGAGTGATGACCATAGGTCAGGGTAAGCTGCGAGGATATGATTCTTACGGAATGCTGTGTTCCGGAGTGGAGATCGGTCTTACGGAAGATCTGTACGAAGGAGCCGGATACAACGGGCTTCTGGTACTTCCCGATGATGCCGTGCCCGGAGAGGATGTTAAGCCGATCGTTGGCCTTGATGACTGGATCTTTGATATAGCGATAACCGCAAACAGGCCTGACTGTCAGAGTATCTTTGGGATAGCAAGAGAGGTGGCTGCGGTTCTTGGTACCGCTCTTCATGAACCGGCACTTGACTATACCGAAACCGATGTTAAGAAGGAAGGTTTTAAGGTAAACGTAGATGCACCCGATGTATGTCCCAGATATATAGGCCATTATGTATATGATGTAAAGATCGCA
>JAFSZZ010000081.1 GCA_017458765.1 Lachnospiraceae bacterium
ATCAAGAAAATCCTTGTTTATCTTTATTGCCTTCTCCATGGCTTCCCTTCCGGGTGCCCCAAAAGTTACCCTCTTTTCAACACAGGTCTTAAGGCTTATGTGATCGTAGATATCCTCATCGAACTCAGGGCAGATATCCTTAAGTTCCGTAATGGAGAGTTCGTCGATCGCCTTATCTTTATCTATACAGTACAGTACGAGCCTGCCTATGATCCCGTGTGCATCCCTGAACGGAACACCCTTTAACACGAGATAATCCGCCGCATCGGTAGCATTCGTAAACCCGTTCATGGCGCTCGAGGCCATAATATCCTTATTGAAGCGTACCGTTTTTATCATTCCGGTAAAAAGTGCCAGGCAGCCCTTGACCGTATCCATCGCGTCAAAAGTCAGTTCCTTGTCTTCTTGCATATCCTTATTGTACGCAAGCGGTATCCCCTTCATTGTCGTGAGCAGGGAGGTCAGCGCTCCGTATACCCTTCCGGTCTTCCCTCTTATGAGTTCGGCTATATCAGGGTTCTTCTTCTGCGGCATTATACTGCTTCCGGTGGAATATGCATCATCTATCTCGATGTAACGATACTCATTTGAATTCCAGATTATGATCTCCTCACAGAAGCGGCTCAAATGCATCATTATCATTGAAGCGTCTGACAGATATTCTATCAGATAATCCCTGTCAGATACCGAATCCATGCTGTTTAAAGTCGGGCCGGCAAAAGAAAGCTCCTTTGCCGTATATTCCCTGTCAAGCGGATATGTTGTACCTGCCAGCGCACCGGCACCGAGCGGACAGTAATTCATCCTCTCATAAAGATCGTCAAGCCTTTTAAGGTCCCGCTTGAACATTTCAAAATATGCCCCTATATGATGCGCCAGTGTCACGGGCTGTGCCTTCTGAAGATGCGTAAATCCCGGCATGTACGTATCTATATGCTTCTCCATGAGACCCATAAGAGTATTCAGGAGTTCATAAACAAGATCCCTTGTATCCGTAACCTCATCTCTTGTATACATACGCATATCCAGCGCAACCTGATCGTTACGGCTTCTTCCCGTGTGGAGCCTCTTACCCGCATCGCCTATCCTCTTTATGAGATTTGCCTCCACAAAGCTGTGTATATCCTCATATTCTTCAGTTATCAGGATATTGCCCTTCTCTATATCTTCAAGGATCGAATCCAGTCCTTCCTGTATAAGAGAATTGTCTTCATCCGAGATTATCCCCTGTTTTGCAAGCATAGAGGCATGAGCCTTGCTTCCCCTTATATCCTGCTTGTACAGCTTCCTGTCAAAAAGGATCGAGGCATTAAACGCATATACAAGATCGTCAGTCTCCTTAGTAAATCTTCCGCCCCATAACTGAGCCATAAAGTCCTCCATTCAAAACATCTTGTTAAAACATCTTTTAATTTTACCACAGTAGTATCTTCAAGTAAAGTAAAGGACAACATCGCTGCAGACACAACGTGTTGTCCTGTTCTCATAAGAGCTCCCGGCCGGACTCGAACCGGCGACCTACGCATTACGAATGCGTTGCTCTACCAACTGAGCCACGGAAGCCTACAAATGACTTACCAGAGAATTATATTAGATTATCACCACTTTTGCAACATCAAATTATCATATCTCTATGATATAACCGGAACTGTCTCCGTTATCCGAGTCGCCATCTCCGTCTTCTCCCCACGAACCGAGATCATCGATATTATACCGTGAATCAGCCTCATCAAATACAAGCTCGCTTATATCCGGCTCATCACTTGATACCGGAACGTTCGCCTGCGCCAGTGAATGATAGTTTTCCACTATAAGGTCCGGCATTCCTTCCGATTGCACCGGATTATTCTCTACCGTTCCGAATGAATCATCATATCCGGACGCTATGTTTTCAAGAGCCGTATCCTGCCGGAATTCCGCCGAGATATTGACGGAAGCTGTTCCCTGAGGCTTCTTTACAACCCGTCTTACTATCTTTTTTACAACCTTCTTCTTTTTTAATGACTTTTCCTGCGCGTCGGCTTCTCCCTTATACTGCCCGGTCTCATCATTTAAAACATTATTTTCTTCTCTCTGCTCTTCAAAGGTATACACCTGCGGCATGCCTTCGCCAAAACTGAATTCATCCACATCCTGATCATAATTTGCTCCGAATTCATACGCAGGCAGCTGTTGAGTGTCTTGTACTTCCTCATCCTCCGATGCATAATACGGTTTATGTGCGTCATCCGTTTCCGTATGCTGTATCTCTTCTTCATACGGAATTTCATTGCCGAAAATATCGAATTCGTGTTCTTCCATATCGGGCCCTTCGGATACCGCCCCCGACTGTATCGATTCCTTCATCTCAGTATATCCGTAGTTGTCATTTTCATCCGGATCCTGTCCGTAACCCATATCGGCGAACAGATCATTCGTGAAACTGAAGCCCAGTGCATGCGCAGCATTCCCGTAACTTGTCTTCGCACTGTTTTCATCAGATCTATTTTCTGCGGGTTCCCCATACACTGCAGGTTCCTCATATTCCGACAGGGGTTCGGCATACTCACTCACCGGTTCTTCATATGAGGAGACCTCTTCAGTATATCCTTCCGCCTGCTCTTCGTATTCCGTTACGGATTCTGCATATTCGCTTCCTGTCTCTTCATACTCCCCGACCGGTTCTGCGTATTCAACGAAAGCATCTTCGTATTCCACGGCAGGTTCTTCATATTCGGTAACGCTCTCTTCGTACTCCGTAACCTGTCCGGCATACTCGCTTTCAGACTCATCGTATCCGGCAGCCTCTCCGGCATATTCCAAAGCAGGTTCTTCATACTCGGTAACATTCTCTTCGTACTCCGTTACCTGACCGGCATACTCACTTACCGGCTCCTCATATTCCGTAACCTGTCCGGCATACTCACTTGCCGGCTCCTCATATTCCAAAACCTGTCCGGTATACTCACTTGCCGGCTCCTCATATTCCGTAACCTGTCCGGCATAATCACTTTCAGGCTCCCGATATTCTTCAACGGATTCACCATATTCTTCAACAGGCTCTTCGTACTCACTTACCGGCTCTTCATATTCGGTCACAGGTTCGATGTATTCGCTCACAGGCTCCGTATATTCCGTAACAGTATTGGCGTATTCCTTTTCCTGTTCCTGCCCATACTGAGCTTCATTAACAGACTGTAAGCTCTCCTGTACGGGAGCGGGTTGTACCGGCACGCTCTGAGGTGCTGATGCGAAGAAACTGAAATATCCCTCCGGCGATACATTAGCTTCACCAAATATCTGACCGGCCTGCTTCTGCTCAGCACTCTGTCCCGGTGCAGTCTGCCGATTACCGGTTCCGCCGTTTGCCGGCGTCTGATCTGCATTATCGTCTTTGCCTGCAAATATCAGTGCTCTTGCCCTTGCTATCGCACCCCATTCGGATATATCTCTGTCCGCGATAGTATTGGCCATTGTTTTATCCCCGTCCTTCCCGTCAGTAAGCATCGAAAGTTCGGGATGGTGGTTCATATACATATAGGATAATCCGCTGCTCGCAACGATTATCAGTATCTCAAACAGAAAATAGGTACTGTTTTCAGCTGCTGATCTGAAGAAAAGAACAATAAAACATCCCAGCAACAAAATAAACCCGGGAACCGCTTCACTCCGTTTACTCTTAAACATATAAAATGCACACGCTATGGACATGACAATAACAAACATGTAGCTCATCTGAGTCCCGAGCGAGAACCATGCATTGTGTGTCTGGGTATATGCTTCCCCTTCATCATTTACAAGAAAATGATAATTATCATTTACATTTGTATTCTGGTTATCAAGATTTTCATGAAAATGCTCAAATACATCACCGAATGTATATTTTTCTTCGGTCTCCGGATTTCGTGTAAGCCGATACCTCGACACAGAACCAGATATGACACTGCCTATATCAGTATTAAGCGATATCGATTTGATAAGCGTAAACAAAACAAGGATTATCACCGTAACAGCCGCCATGACAGCGATCGGCTTAATGATGTCCTCGCCTTCTTCCTTTCTGCTTTTAAACAGATACACGGCAAGAGGTATTATGCATATCAGCATTAAAGGCTCTATGAAGCATAAAAGTGCAGCAACCGCACCTGCCAGAGCATAAAATGCCAGTAGTTTTCCGCCTTCCTGCTCTTTTGCATTCAAAAGGAGCAGAAAAATATCCATGAACAGAAGAAGTATCAGACAGAAAAAAAATTCACCGCTGTATGAATATACCGCAAAAGACTGTGAAGGTATGAACAGCGTGCAAAGAGCCGCGATTATACCGCATGCCCTTCCGGCGATCTTCCTTACAACCCTGTCCATCACAAAGGCTGTAAGAATGAGAACAAATGCATTAACGGTGATCATTGTCTGAGAACCAGAATCCGAAATCTTAATAAACAATGATACCACAAATGCATATACATACTGAGAAGGGAAGATTATGAGATGCCTGAACATATCCATTCCCTTTGTCGAGAGTTCTCCCTCACTCATAAGCTGAGCTGTACGGTACAGCACAGTTTCCTCGGCAGGTACAGTGGATTTATATGCAAGCCTGAATGCGAAAAAAAGATATGCGAGATTACACAAAAGGAGTATCTCGACAAAATTCCACATGAAATTGTCCTTGATCTCCCTTGTTATCTCAATGAGCTTGGTCACAAGACTTAAAAGTACAAAAGCAAGAATAAGAATCCCACCGAAAATAACAATGTAAAATACCCCTCCGCTTTGTACGATTATCTGATTATATACGGATATAAAGAAAATATATCCAAGAACGACCAGCGAAACAATACTTATTATCTTTGTAAATAATTCATTCTTAGAATCCATATGATCCCTTAATCATCGTCACATCTGCATCAAGCCAGTGCCTGTTCAAGATCAGCAATAATATCATCCACATTCTCTATGCCGACAGAAAACCTGATCAGATCGGGCTGTACTCCGGCCTCAAGAAGCTGCTCATCCGTCATCTGACGGTGTGTATGAGATGCAGGATGCAGAACACATGACCTTACATCGGCAACATGGGTTACTATACTGATAAGCCTGAGTTTATCCATAAAATCTATACTTGCCTGTCTTCCGCCCTTTATACCAAAGCAGAGCACTCCGCAGGTTCCGTTGGGCATATACTTCTGTGCAAGAGCGTGATACTTATCATCGGGAAGTCCCGGATACGTAACCCAGGCTACCTTTTTATGTGATTTTAGATACTTTGCCACTGCAAGAGCATTCTCGCAGTGACGGGGAACTCTCAGATGCAGTGTCTCAAGACCAACATTCAGGAGAAACGCATTCTGCGGTGCCTGAATAGAACCAAGATCACGCATCAGCTGTGATGTCGCCTTTGTTATATATGCGGCTTTACCGAACTTCTGTGTGTATACTATACCGTGATAAGATTCATCCGGAGTGGTAAGTCCCGGATATTTGTCCGCATACTTTTCCCAGTCAAAATTACCGCTGTCAACTATTGCTCCGCCTACACACATTGCATGACCGTCCATATATTTTGTTGTCGAGTGTGTCACTATGTCCGCACCCCATTCAAAAGGTCTGCAGTTTATAGGGGTCGGAAAAGTATTATCCACTATGAGCGGAACTCCGTGTGAATGCGCAGCCTCTGCAAACTTTTCAAAATCCAGCACCACTACGGCAGGATTTGCAATAGATTCTGCCAGTACACATTTGGTGTTCGGCTTGAAAAGAGTATTTATCTCCTCAATGGGTGCATCGGGATCCACCACGCTGCATTCAACTCCCATTTTCTTCATGGTAGCGGTCAACAGGTTGAAAGTACCCCCGTAAACCTTTGACGACATGATAACATGATCGCCGGCCTCCGCAATGTTAAACACCGCATAGTAATTCGCTGCCTGTCCCGAAGAAGTGAGCATTGCCGCAACTCCTCCTTCGAGTGCACGTATTTTTTCAGCGACATAATCATTAGTCGGATTCTGCAGACGGGTATAGAAATATCCGCTGTCCTCAAGATCGAACAAACGCCCCATCGCATCTGATGTATCATATTTAAACGTAGTACTCTGATATATGGGCAAGACTCTGGGCTCCCCTGTTTTGGGCGTCCATCCGGCCTGAACACACAATGTCTCAATATTGTTATATCTATCATTCATTTTCCGTTACCTCTTGATCCCGGTTCTTAGTTCATATACTCTTCCCTGAGTGAATATACCATCTTCGAATAAAGCTCCCTGCATTCTTCATTTCTATCTTCTTCGATCAGTGAGATGCACGGGCTTATGTATCTGTAGAATATCCCGCTGTATATCTCTTCCGAATCCTCTCTCTTATTTATCCGGTTTACGATGGTCGGTGCGATATCGTAGTATGTTCCGACGAGTGCTTCCCCATCCTTACTTCCCATGAGATAACCATCCCTGTAATCCCTTAAAACCTTAAGTTCATAACAGTCATCCGACTTACCGAGGCTCTCGCATACCGCTGTGGTTATATAACACAGTTTACGCTTGAATCCACCGTCAATTTCGGCAAAGGTACCGCGGCTTATGGTATATCTCCTGAAAACTCCGTTCCATGAACCAACGATCATGTCCGCAAGTTTCTCACAGGCCTCACTTCCTCTTTCCGCAAAAGCAGGAAGCATATAAACAGTCAGAACGGAATTATGATCAACAAGGAAATGATCCCTGTCACTCCTTTTCTTTAACTTCTGTTCTTCTTTATGAGCATACTCCGTGAAATCGTCCGCAAGCCCCTTTAAATATGCTTCACCGTTTTCACTTTTCTCAAAACCCGAATCTATTTCATCAAATATGTACGAATATTTTTCGCAGTACTCATGAAAAGCCTCGGCATATCTGTCCTTGTTGAATGATTTCATCAACCCTTCATTGCCAAACAGCATGCCTGTAAGTCCATTGGAAATTGTGTCCATATCTATACCTCACTTAATCCGTCACATCACCGTCCAGGCTCGATCTCTCTTACCTTGTGCTGTAACGAATTACTCATCCCAGTTATGATACACAGCCTGGACATCATCGTCATCTTCGAGAAGATCCAGTGTTTTCTGGATAGACTTGACTGCATTCTCATCAGTAAGAGTGACCCATGTCTGAGGGATCATCGTAACTTCGGCTGATGCCATGGGGATACCCTGATCTTCGAGTGCCTGTCTGACATCGGAAAAAACGTCGGGATCCGTTATTATCTCGTAACTGTCTTCTTCGTCCGAAAAATCTTCTGCTCCTGCATCAAGCGCCGCCATCATGAGTTCATCGGGATCCATGTCACATTCTTCCTTATCGACTATGATCAGTCCCTTCTTATCGAACATGAACGATACACAGCCCGGAGTGCCGACATTACCGTTACCTTTCGTAAACGCACTTCTTACATTGGCTGCGGTCCGGTTCTTGTTGTCGGTAAGTGCATCAACTATGATCGCTATACCGTTAGGTCCGTAGCCCTCATAAGATACATACTCATAATTAACACTGTTGGCGTCTCCGGCAGCCTTTTTAATGCCACGGTCTATTGTGTCATTGGGCATGTTGTTTGCCTTTGCCTTTGCTATAACATCACGAAGTCTGGAATTGTTGCTCGGATCCGGTCCGCCTTCTTTGACCGCAACCGCGATCTCTCTCCCTATTATCGTGAATATCTTGCCTTTTGCGGCATCGTTCTTCTCTTTCTTATGCTTGATATTGGCGAATTTCGAATGTCCTGACATATAAATACCTCATTAAATATATTTCTGATAAATTTACACTATTTTACATAGTACCATTATTTGACCGAATCATCAACATTTAATTGACAGGGCCGTATCCGCGGCCTATATATATTTTCTGGGAACTCTGTCCGAAATGGCACATACAAATTCATAATTAAACCGGCCGGACAGATCTCCGAGTTCTTCGGCGGTTATGGTCTCACCTCCCGAATTGCCCAAAAGCACAACTTCATCATATTCTTCCGCTTCAGGAATATCGGTAACATCTACCATCAGCTGATCCATGCAGACCCGCCCGAGTATAGGTGCCTTTTTACCCTTTATAAGAACATATCCCCTGTTTGAGAGCGATCTCGGATACCCGTCGGCATACCCTACCGGGACTGTTGCGACTCTCGTATTCCTGTCGGTAGTATATATACCGCCATAACTTATCTCTGTCCCTTTCCCGATCGTCTTTATATAAACTATGGAACTCTTTAATGACATGGCAGGCTCAAGCCTTATGGAATCATCAAGTTCCTCGCCAGAAGGCCACAGACCGTACATCGTTATACCCGCGCGAACCAGATCCATATTGGCTTCAGGCATCTCAAGGATCGCAGCACTGTTAGAGCAATGCTTTAGTTCCGGATCCAATCCCTGCGCGGAACATTGTTCCAGAAACCATCTGAACCTATCAAGCTGTTTTCCTGCCGATGACTTATCAGGTTCGTCCGCCCTCGCAAAATGAGTAAAAATCCCTTCCACTTCAAGCCTGTCATAATGCGATATATCAAGAGCGGTTTCAACGCCTTCATCATTACAGGGGACTCCTATACGGGACATACCCGTATCAACCTTTATATGTATCCTGCATGTCCTTCCGACCGCAGCCGCCGCCTCGCTCAACTGTCTTGCGGTCTCTTTTTTGAACACCGCGGGACGGATATCAAGCCTTATCATATCTTCATAGTTGTCCGGGAATGTATAGCCGAGAACAAGTATTGGCTTTCTTATACCGTTATTCCTTAATTTGAAGGCCTCTTCCGCGGTAGCGGTGGCATAGCCGAAAACACAGTCCATCTGCTCAAGCCTTACCGCGACCTGCAGAGCACCGTGTCCGTATCCGTCAGCCTTGATCACTGCAAGGATACGTGTTCCGGGCTTAATTATCTCTGACATGCTTCTTATATTGTTTTCTATTGCCTCTAAGGATATTTCGGCAGTAACTCTTCTTCTACTCATCCGCCGCCTCCAGACATGTCTTTATCTCATCTATGAGATTACTTGCGAGCATTCCGGATTTTCCCGTCTTCGCAGCTGCAAGATCTCCTGCATAGCCATGTATGTAGCAGCCATATACAGACGCATCGATCGGGCGTAATCCTCTTCCGAGAAGAGCTGCTATGATACCGAACAGACAGTCTCCCGTACCTGCAACCGCCATACCGTTATTTCCCGTTGTATTAATATAGCATTCTCCGTTTTTTGATGCTATAACAGTCCTGGAATCCTTATTTACGCATGTGAGATTATAAGTCTTCGCAGCTTCAACAGTATTTCCCACTATGTCTTCAAGCACGCTTTTTTTATCCCTGTCGACAAACCTGGCAAACTCACCGATATGCGGTGTGATTATTATCTCCCGTCCTGTCTCCTTCTTGAGCGTGACCTTATACTGCTTAAGTATCGAAAGGGCATCCGCGTCAATCACAAGAGTCCCTGCCGCTTTGAAAAAGGCGAATTCGAAAAGTTCCTTGGCTATGCTGTCCTTTCCTATCCCCGGACCGATAGCCGTGACATCGGCCCATTTTACCGCTTCAGCCAGCTTGTTGCGGTCAAGCTTATCATCATAAGTATCGATAATAGCCTCCGGAAGTTTCTCGCTTATCAGCTGCTTATTGTTCTTATGCGTGACAACCCTCACCATTCCTGCGCCGGTCTTAAAACAGCTCCTTGCAGCCAGAAGCGCACAGCCGCTCATGTTCTCGCTTCCGGCGATTATAAGGACTTTTCCGAAGGTTCCTTTATTTGAATGATCCGGACGTTTTAACAGACCGGATTCAGACAGATCCTTTTTTGTGAGACATTTTAACGAAGGCTTTGTCTCTGCCATCGATTCATCTGTTATACCGATATTTGCAAGCATCAGCTTGCCCACATATTCAATTCCCGGATAAAGCATAAGACCTTTTTTATAATATGCAAAAGTGACCGTCATATCAGCCTTTATGGCGGCTCCCATGATCTCACCGGTCGTAGCGTTCACTCCTGACGGAATGTCAACGGAAACTATCTTTGCCCCGTTTTCCTTAAAGGAATTTATCCCGTCGATGAAAGCGGCGGTATCGCGTTCAAGTCTGCGGTTCAAACCTATGCCGAATATGGCATCTATGATAAGAGTATACTCATCATCCTTAACGGAAGACCTTATGGGTATGCCGTAACTCTGGCAGCTCTCATAGTTCATCTTCGTCTCGGGGCCCATGTGCGAGGGCATCCCTGCCAAAAGGATATCCACCTTGATCTTACGCTCATGGAGTATCCTTGCTATGGCAAAGCCGTCTCCACCGTTGTTGCCGCTCCCGCATACGACAAGTACTCTTTTTAAATTGAACTTGTCATGCATTATAGCGGCCACGCATTTTAGCGCAGCCCTTTCCATAAGCACTGCAGACGGGACACGAAAATTCCTAATGGTGTACTCATCGCAGTTTTTCATTTCTTCGGCAGTTAAAATATACTCCATTTTACTGCTCCTTCTTCTCAGTCTGGTTGTCTTTGGTCTCTTCCTTCGGTTCCGGCTTCTTAAGCGTGGGTTCGTATCTCATATCGAAAATCTCCATCACGTCAGGTCCGAAAATATCATGCATGTAAGAATACAGATCCGCATTCCGGAACTCGCGTTCCTGCTTTCTTATTATGTTCATTTTAAGTTCGATCCTGATATTATGTATCCAGTCGGCGATCTTTTCTATTTCATCGGTGTTCTCGGACAAAGTCTCATAGCACAGTGCCATAGTCCGGATCATGAGTTCCCTGTTGACCCTGTCTATCTCACGAGGAAGTTCAAGAAGTTCATCCTCATAACTGTCAATCTTTTCATTAGCCTCGTTTATAAGGCGTTTACTGTCACTTACCTTTTTCTCTGCTTCCTTGTCCTTCTCATCCATGCTGCTTACGATATTGTTCATAAGCTCGCCCTTAACCTTCTTTATGTCCTTTATCTCGCTGTTGAGCTTACCCTGCCTTTTCAGAAGATCAGTAAGTTCTTTCTCGAGTTTCTCTATTTCGGGTGTAGTACCCGACCGTTTGAACAGCTTATGCCATTTATTATCAAGTATAAGGACCGGTATGCGCTTATCTCCAAGGGCTTCCCTGAATTTTTCATCGGATATGGCCATTATTTCTCCTTTCCTGAAGCATTCATCTTATAGGATAACTTCATAAGGCTCTCTGACAGATGCACATTCTCAACTTTTATGTTTTCAGGAAGATTGAGATCGATATGTGCAAAATTCCATATTCCTCTGATACCGTATGATGCAAGTTGTTCCGCAATTTTAACCGCACCTGTCTTGGGTATCGTCAGCACTGCTATATCGACATCGTTCTCCTTCATGAACTGCTCGATATTCTCCATCGGCTGGACTCTTATGCCCCTTATCTCCCTGCCGTGGATATCCTCGTTACGGTCGAATATACCTTTTATGATGAAACCGCGTTTTTCAAAATTGACATAATTCGCCAGCGCCTGCCCGAGATTGCCCGCGCCTATAAGGATAAGATTATGCTTTTTATCAAGGCCGAGTATGCTTCCTATCTCATCATACAGATGCCTGACGTTATAACCGTATCCCTGCTGTCCGAACCCGCCGAAATTATTAAGATCCTGCCTTATCTGTGAGGCCGTGACCTTCATCATCTCGGAGAGTTCCTGGGAGGATATCCTCTCTACGCCTTCATCATTCAGTTCACCCAAATACCTGTAATATCTCGGAAGCCTGCTTATGACGGCCCGTGATATTTCCTTCTCTTCCAATGATATACCCCTCTGTTTTACTTACTCATATGACTCTAATGTTTTTCTTATTTCCTTTATGAAATCAAGGCTGTTTAATGCCGTAACATCCTTAAGAGTCGCTATAAGAGCAAGATCCTTGGTCATCCTTCCGGATTCTATCGTTTCTATCGTTGCCCTCTCAAGCCTGTCCGCAAAATCGGCAAGTTCACTTATTCCGTCAAATTCTCCCCTCTTCCTGAGAGCTCCGGTCCACGCAAAAATAGTGGCTACCGAATTGGTTGATGTCTCCTCACCCTTAAGATACTTGTAATAATGCCTCTGAACCGTTCCGTGGGCCGCCTCATATTCATAAACCCCGGTCGGCGATACAAGAACCGATGTCATCATCGCAAGAGAACCGAACGCACTCGATACCATGTCACTCATGACATCGCCGTCATAATTCTTGCATGCCCAAATCATTCCGCCTTCCGAACGCATTATCCTTGCAACTATATCATCTATGAGCGTATAGAAGAATTCGATACCGGCCGCATCGAACTTCTCCTTATATTCCTTCTCAAATATCCCGGCGAACACATCCTTGAAATGATGGTCATATTTCTTTGAAATGGTATCCTTAGCACCAAACCACAGATCCTGCTTCTTATCAAGTGCGTAATTAAAGCAGCATCTTGCAAATGCCTCTATTGATTCCGTACAGTTATGAACACCCTGAACGACTCCGCCCTTTTCATCGAATTCATGTATGAGCTGTGTCGTCTTTGTTCCGTCGGCAGCGGTAAATACGAGTTCTGCCTTACCGGCACCTTCTATATGCATTTCGGAATTCAGATAGATATCCCCATATGCATGCCTTGCTATCGTGATGGGTTTCTTCCAGTTCTTCACATACGGTTCGATGCCCTTTACTATTATCGGCGCACGGAAAACGGTTCCGTTAAGCATTGCCCTTATCGTTCCGTTAGGACTCTTCCACATCTCCTTAAGATCATATTCACTCATCCTTGCGGCATTCGGTGTGATCGTTGCACATTTGACGGCAACACCGTACTTGGCCGTTGCTTTTGCGGAATCCTTCGTGACCTGATCATCCGTCTCATTCCTGTGTTTTAAGCCAAGGTCATAGTATTCCGTCTTAAGATCTATAAACGGCAGCAAAAGTTCATCCTTTATCATCTGCCACAGTATCCTTGTCATCTCGTCGCCGTCCATCTCAACGAGCGGCGTTTTCATCTCAATCCTGCTCACCTTGTTCTCTCCTTAATGCATTTTTATCTATTTATTTATCTTTTTTCTATTTATCTGATTTGCGTTTCTTCGGCGGTATCATCTGTTCAAGTCCGAGATCCGTACATGTCTGGGATATTATGCTGACCAGTTCTTCATTTGTCATTACGGTCACGCGGCCGTTCTCATATTCACCGTCTACTATCTCCTTAATCCTCTTTACAAGCTCACTGTTCTTGTCAACATGCTCCTCAACCGGAAGCTTGTAATAAGTATTTATCCAGTGTGCTATGCCGGCAAGGCCCGAGGTATTTGATACCGCGCATAATACAGGTCTGTTTAAGAACTTCTCTGTATCGAAGATATTATAGATCTCTTCATTCTTAAGAAGTCCGTCTGCATGGATGCCGGCCCTCGTAACATTGAAATTCTCTCCGACGAACGGAGTCCTCGGCGGGATATGATAACCTATTTCCTTCTCATAATACTCCGCAAGCTCGGTTATTATCGTAGTATCCATCCCGTTAAGGTCTCCCCTTAACTGGGCATATTCAAATACCATCGCTTCAAGGGGCGTATTGCCCGTCCTCTCGCCGATACCGAACAATGAACAGTTGACACCCGAACATCCGTACAGCCATGCTGTTGTCGAATTGGCTACGGCCTTGTAAAAATCATTATGTCCGTGCCACTCGAGCAGATACGGATCCACACCGGCATGTTTGTTAAGGCCGTAGATTATTCCCTGTACCGAACGCGGTATAACTGCTCCGGGAAAATTCACTCCGTAACCCATCGTATCGCATGCACGAATTTTTATGGGTATCTTATATTCATCCATAAGGCGCATGAGTTCCAGACAGAACGGTATGACATATCCGTAAATATCCGCCCTGGTTATATCCTCAAGATGACACCTTGGGCTGATCCCTTCCTCGAGACAGTCCTTGATGATATTAAGATAATGTTCCATCGCCTGTCGCCTGTTCATCTTAAGCTTATAAAAGATATGATAATCGGAACAGCTTACCAGTATGCCTGTTTCCTTCATACCGATTTCCTTGACAAGCTTAAAGTCTTCCTTGCTGGCACGTATCCAGCTTGTTATCTCGGGGAACTGATAACCACGCTCCATGCATTTATATACGGCATCCCTGTCCTTCTTGCTGTACAGGAAGAACTCGCATGCCCTTATCATTCCGTTGGGTCCGCCGAGTTTATGCAGGTAATCATAGATAGTGACGATCTGCTCTGTCGTATATGGAGCACGGCTCTGCTGACCGTCCCTGAAGGTAGTGTCCGTTATCCATATCTCCTTTGGCATATTGTGAGGAACTATCCTGTCATTAAATGCTATCTTCGGAACCTCTTCATAAGGGAACAGATTCCTGAATACATTTGGCGTTTCCACGTCGGCAAGGATGTACATATACTCTTCAAGTTCCAGAAGATTGTTTTTGTTGTTCATCCTTACAACTCTGTTTTCTGTTTTCATGATATTGCTCCTGTATATAGATTTTTAAAATGATCCAATATATGATTTTATAATTTATGATGACTTTGTGCAAGCGGAACGTGCACTTCCGGAAAGCGGCCTTATTCCGCTATTGCCTGCTCTTTCTGCCTCTGTATAGGAAAAGTATGGCTGCTGAGCTGAAAAGTATTATGCCGACATACCATTTTATCTGAACGTTCATGACATCCTTATTGAGCGTCCTTATTACGGCGTTCTGTTTGGGCACCGTCATGTTTTCTGCATTTTCATTACTCTGTATTATAGTCTGTTCCGGCTTCACATAGAACACATAGATCGAAAAATGCGGTGCAACAAATCTTATTTTGTCATTTCCGCCGTGCCCTGTAATCTCAGAGGATATCTCTTCCAACTGACCGTTGTCGTTTATTGCTCCAACGGATATGACAGGTGCGGTTATGAGTTGACCGGGAATAGGGATCTCCATATCCACCTTCCTGCCCGAGAGTCTTTTTACAGGAACCCCGGTCTTATTATCCTTCATGGATATGTCAATAGCAGCCATCGAAACATCCGAAGTGCCGTATCTGTCCATCATGGCATACCGGCATTCACCCATCTTATCCGAAGCATCCGTGATGTTTATGCTGAAATTTCCGGGCTTTTCCGATATCGCCGCAACAGGCGCTTCCTTATCGGGACTCAGGGACTGATCCATATTAACGCTTAACAGAAAAGAACCTTCCTGTGTCTGTCCCGGCTTATCAGTTTCAGGAAGCGCTGCGATACGGGAACTGATGCTGTTCATCATCGTATTAAGTTCAGGCGAAGTATTTCCGTTGATCTTAATCCCTTTTATATCCGCATCCGTCCAGGCTTTCGGATCGTCATACGGCTCAAACGCACCCGCACTCACTCCGGTCATTATATATTTCTTATCATTTATAACGACATGCGGATCGATCGTAACATTTCCCTCACCATCCGTGATATCCGAATCCGACTGAATAAGCCTGAGTGTGCCGCTTTCTGCATCCTGATCCGATGAAATACTGTATACTTGTCCGCGAAAACCGTATTTTTCCGGTGATAATATGGAATCCGCGGCAATATCCACATCACTTCCTATTACAGCATTATCAAAGCCCTCGAAAGGGAGTTTTCTAAGGTTCTGAGCCGAAAGCCTCGTAGCAGTATTTTTATAGGAAACCCTCGGAAGTTCACTTCCCAAAAATACAACAGCGCCCTTTCTGTCTATCGACTCTTCAGGAAGTTCAGACCTGTCAAATGCCCCAAGCCCAATCCTCTTTACCCCGGCGGGGATGATGACCTGATCAAGCGTGCAATCCTTAAATGCCCTGTCCTCGATATCAGTAACGGTATCAGGAATGGATACATCCTTTAGTCCCTTACATCCGTTGAAAGCATCTTCACCGATCGTAACAAGTCCCTGAGGCAGTGTAAGCCCGGTTATATTGTTATTCCCCATGAAGCAGCCGGGAGCTATCGTTTTGATACCGTTTGGTACCGCTACGCTGCCTCCGCTTCCCTTATACTTAAGCAATATGCCGTCCCCCACGATCAAAAAATCGCTTCCGTCGGTCTTATTAAGCTGTCTGTTGATCCATGGCGTACCGTCAAAAGCACCGAGTTCTATTCTCTTTACCGTGTTCGGAATACTTACATCCTTAAGTCCCGGACAGTTATAGAAGGCCGCATATCCTATATCGGTGGTACCCTCCGGTATGGTGACATTCTCTATACCGGATCTTGCAAAAGCAAAATCACCTATACCGGTAAGACCTTCCGGCATTACGATCTCCTTTATCGAATCATTCCTGTAAAAACATCTGTTTCCTATCTTTCTTATGCCGGATGGAAGTGAAACCTTTTCTTCCTTCTTCCTGTATTTTGCAAGTGTACCACCAACTATGCTCTGATCTGTACCGGGGCCCGCATCTGTAAAGGTATAGGGTGTTCCATCCTCATTTTCCGCCGTATTAAGATCGGCGCCTCTCACACGGACATTCCTCGGCAGCATCAGCATGGCCTCGCCCCCGACTATCTTTCCGGATGCCAGTTCTCCCGGTATTTTATTGTCGGAATAATCCGGTGTCATCGAGCTCACATAAGGCATCTGGTTAAGATAAGTTTTCTCGCCCGCTGCACCCGACACGCTGACTTCATAGGAATTGCTGCTTACGCTTCCGATGTACTGTTCAAAACTCTCCTCCGGTAGACCGGCCTCTTCCACCTTCCGCCTTGCCTCATCCGAATCATAATAATTCACCGTCACATTATTGGTAAGATAGAATGCTTTCTCATCTATATATCCAACGGAATCAGGAACAACCACATTCTTAAGATTATAGCAGTCACTGAAGGAATACGGCATCAAAGATTCAACATTATATGGAAGAACAACATTGGTCAGCCCCGGACAGTTGGCAAAGGCATACTCGGGTATTTCCTTCAGCTTTGATGAAAGGGAAATATCGGCAAGCTGCGGAGCACCCCAGAAGGCATACTCCTCGATTTGCTCGACCGTTGAAGGCATATCATAAGAAGCCTTCGTGCGTCCGGCAAGATACTGCACAACCTTCATGCCGTCACCTGTATACAGCACACCGTCGACACAGGTATAGGCCGGATTTGCGGAAGAAACATCGATATTTGCAAGCTTGGGGCACTTGGCAAAAGCCGCCGAACCGATGCTTTCGCACTTTGACGGTATATTAACGTATTGCAGCTGTTCGCAACCCGAAAAAGCGCTGGAGCCAATAGCCCTAACGCTTTCCGGAATAACAGCCTGCATTAAGTTCTTACAATTTTCAAATGCCGCAAAATCGATATTTCTTACACTGTCAGGTATTATCACCTTGAGCAGATGCTCATTCCCGGCAAATGCCTCCTTACCGATATTCCTCACGGTATTCGGAAGTGTCAGTACATTGTCGGTACCTGTATAACGGACCAGTGTATTACCGTCCATCTCGAAATTTCCGACCTGCACGGATGCATATGGCTGCGACGGCGGAATACACATCGTTAGTACCGCCGTAATGCACAAAAGGACTGCTATAAGTCTTCTGATCTTTATAGCCATCTTATCTCCTCATATTACTATGCGGCTGCAAACGATCCATCATTATCCTTCTTAAGGAACATGAACAGAGCTGCCGCGATAAGGCCAATCACAAGGAACCACTTTGGATGTATCATATCGCCTGTCTTGGGCGTAGCATCAAGAGTACCCGCTGCCATCAGATTTGCCGTATCGACATAGATGACATACGGTGAAAAATGCGTAGCAGTAAATGTCATGCACGGTACCGAGTTTATGACCGTGAACTTCGGTGCCATCTTCTCAAGTACTCCGCCTATAGTGCTTGCCACCTTGGCGTTACCACCATAGATCGCAAGGGCATCCGGTATCGGCACTGTCACGCTTACCGTCACACCATCCGGTACCGGAGATATCTTGTTCGTGCCCGTGGAATCATACAGGCTTATATCTATCGGAAGATATCTTATATCATTAAGCGATCCGAATTCCGCTGTGAGCGCCTGTGCTGCCGCTGCATCCGCTTCCGCGGTCTCGGATATCTTGACTACATAATTATCCGACGAACCGTTGACCCTTGCTGACATCTTTCCCACGTCCGTCATTCCGTCAGCTGTTGAGATCACATTGGTCCTTCCTCCGTGTCCCGAAGTATTTGAGGCAGATCCGTTTCCCGGTGTACCTGTACCGGCACTTGCCTGAGCACCGGTTGCCACAGGCGCACTCGCATACCCGCTTATGACGATCGGTACTGTCGAAGAATTGATGAGCGAAGGATTACTGCTGCTTCCCGCGCTGCTGCTTCGCGCACTGCTGCTCGAACTCGAAGAACTCGAGGAACTGCTTGAACTTGAAGTACTGCCCGATGTTGAAGAACTGCCGCCACCGCCTTTAGTTGACGATGTCGACTGTGAAGTACTCGATGAAGATGTCGAGCTGCTCCCGGAAGTTGATGAACTGCTTGAACTGCTGGTGTCGGGCCGCTTTACAAACATTGCAAAAAACATTGTATTCGAATTTATCTGCTTGATCGTCGACTGATCATTATCCGGCTTCCATTCCTTGAAAATATACCCGGGATGAGTAGGTTCGTCCGGAATAAGATCCGGAGCTTTTCCTTTGGGAACATACTGGAATGTGGAAGGCGGATCTCCTACGGGAAGTATTTCACCGTCAATAGAGTCAAAAAATCTGACAATATATCTTTCATCAAGATACTTGAAATCCTTGACGTCATGATCACCTGCAAAACGTTCGGCGGCGCTGTCGTGATATCCCCACATTACCACTTTTCTGTTTTCCTTGAAGGCTTTATCGTTTATATATAATTCTTTACCGTAAAAATATACATTATATCCACCCGGATAGAGGTCGGCAAAAGCATTATATCCTACGTCATTGACACTCTCGGGAAGCATGATATTTATGAGTTCCGGGCAGTTGTTGAAACAATTCGTCGGAATTTTCTTAAGCTTCTGCGAATTTGACAGATCCACTTCTTCAATATACGGACAGTTGGTAAATGCTCCCTCGGCGATCCTGGTTATATCAAGAAGATCCGGATCGTTCTCGGAATTTACTATTGGTTTGCCGATACGCGCATCAAGATTCTTATTACCCCTTCCGTACAGGACCTGTTCAAGTGTCGTATCCGTCCCGTCGTAACTGTATATTATACCGTTGTTTTCCCAGTAATACGGATCTTCCGGTGTCGCATTTTCCTTATCTCCTTCGGCATTGAACCATACCTGCTTCAGACTGCTGTCCGGCGAATCCTCCTTCCATGGATATTTGTCCATCGTGAAAAGAAACGGAAGCTTTCCCAGATCCGTAATGTTATGATTAAGGAAAACATCTGTAAGGTAAACATCATCCGCAAAGAGTCCGCCGTTGGCTTCAAGATCATCAAGCTCGGGAAACTTGGATACATTGAGTGTTATCGAATTTACGTAATTCCCATCCTCGCCTATCTTCCCGGAGATCCCGCGCATATAATGCTTGTTTGTGTCAAGTGTATTGACTACCTCCTTATCAAGATAATCAATTCCCTCCGGTACTTCTATATACTTAAGATGTTCGAGTATATGTTCTTCGGTTACCGGAAGCAGAACACTCTCCCTTTCCTTGATCACATCCTTTATATAATACGGATCCGTGATCTTACCGGTATTATCTACCTTTCTTCCCACCATGGTTTCCTCTGTGGGAAATGTGATCAGTTTTGTACCGACTTCTCCGTTATCTTTGAGTCCGTTATATCTCATCGACAGATTCTCCGGATTTCCGGTAGAATAGGTAATATAACTGTTGATCTTATTGCTGACCCTGTTTCCTTCATCACCTGCGGCATAATCGGCTGCCAATTCTGCAGCCATTAATCCCTCCGGACCTTCCGTATTATTTGCATATGGAAGGTTGAGCGCATAACAGTACGGAACATAATTCCTGTCAGCCTTGCCCTTCATGATAAGCCACAATCCGCTCACACCGGCCTTATCGCTCCCGAGCCGGTTTATATTTATATTATCAACAGTGACCGCAGTCTCTATCTGCGTATCACCGAAAACCGACTGCCTGTTTGTCTTAAAAGCTTCCTTCCCTATAGCCGTAACGTTAACATCAAGTATCTCATCGATATTATAGGTATCATCTCTGAAATCAACTTCAAGCAGCTCCGGACACTGAGTAAAGCAATAGTCTCCTATCGTAGTCGGAAGGACAGCGTTTTTGGACTGTTTGAACTTAACATATTTGAGTTTCGGATTATTCGCGAAAGCACTGTTGCCTATACCCACACCCTGGGTTGTTATCTGGACCTCAAGGAGGTTCTCGAGTCCCGAAAAAGCACTGTTTCCTATAACCTTGATATTCTCATCGATATACAGCCTCTTCAGCTTATCCGAATACTCGTTCTTTACATATGCATTCGGAGATATCTCCGTTATATCTTCATTCCCGACCTTGGTAGGTATGGTAAGTGTATCCTGGGATTTCTCCGTCGGGGTTATCTTGTTTATCTTACCGTTATTGAAATTGAAGATATAATCACCGAGCAGAAGTTCATATATCTCCTCGCCGTTTTCACCGATATACTTGTATGTGTTTGAATACTTATTTGCATATACATGGGCCGCGGCCTCATCGGGATACGGATTCGGTCCCTCTATATAGAATCCTTCGGCAACCGTAGGCTTGTTATATTCCGGGTTACCGCCGCATGCAGGGTCCGTAGCATATTTGAGCGTGGATTTTGTTACGAACTGCCAGTCCTTCCACGGAAGTGCATTTCTTGCATTTACGCTCTTGTCCACCGCATAGTAGAATTTTACACGTGTCAGCTCGGGGCACTTATGGAACATATATTTACCGAGCTGTTTTGCGGAATCATAATCCCCATACGTTCCGGTACCGTACTCATCAGGAAGGAACACATCCTTAAGCGCACTGCACCCTGCAAAAAGCCCCTCAAAATCTCCTCCGTCAACCTGCATTGCACTCTCTAACTTCTTATACATCGCCATCTGCTGCAATCCCTCACACATGGCAAAGGCATAAGGCCCGATCTTTACGGGAGTGCTCGTTACCGAAGGATTATAGTAGTTCTTAAACATTCCCTGCTGCGGATCAAGACTGTCCCTTAAATTGGCGCATCCGTAAAACACACCGGCTCCCAGAGTCAGATTACTTATTAACGGCATATCGAGATGATCGAACGCGCAGTAAGCAAACGCGCCGTCACTTATCTGTGTGAGCGACGAGCAGTCGACCATATTAAGAGTAGCCATCCTGCCACAGTTCCTGAAGCATTCCCTTCCTATCGACTGGACCTTGGTACCTATATGTGTCTCTGTAAGATTTACACAGTCTTTAAAAGCATAATTTCCTATCCTGAACAGATTATCCGTCCTTATATTGATCGTGCTTACACCACTGTTGCCTTCAAATGCCCGGTCAGATATATAATGTACAAAAGTCCGGTCGGGACACATGTAGAAAATTTCCGCATCTTCATCCGACGGAACAAAATTGCCCGAAACCGTCTCGCCCTTATTCTTGGTTATCTTATAATATTTGCACGGCGATCCCTGCACGTCTGTTGTGTTTATGAGTTCTTCCCTGTATTTATATTCGACACCGTCTTCGATCCTTATAAACTCAGAAGGGGTGATCTCATTTTCCACACTGCAGACACCGTTTGTAAGATCCACCTGAACACTGCCGTATTCCGTTCCGTATCCTATATATTTGTCTACGGTATTGTAATCACCGGAGAACTTGCCCATCCTGAAGATAGTTACGGGTATACCTCCGGCCATTTTATCTGTATTGATCCTGTAGTAATGATGCTGGTTTCCGTCTTTATCCTGGAACTGTTCTTCACTCAATATGGGAAATGCGTAGAACTCCGTATCCTTTTCGGTTGTGACCGATGTGCTGTCAAGATCCACAACGGAGTAATTCGAGATAACATCATCAAGTGACATGACATTTTCGTCGGGATTAACATATGCCTGTGTCTTCTGCTGAGTGGGGATGAGAGACACAATGAGCGCCGATACCAAAAGCAGTGACGCTATCGTTCTCCTTGCCCGTTTTTGCAGAAATCTTCTTTTTTTCTTCTTAACATTCTTTCCCATGATTATCCCCTTATAGAACTCCGATCGGCCTTGTCATGATCATCATTCAACCTTCTTTGCTACCACCACGAATCTCTCCGCTCCTTCGGAATAGTCGCAGGTTGACAATGTAATAAGGCTGTCTCCGTAATTGGATTCAACTCCCGTATCGTACAATGATCTCTCTTTCATTTCATTCATGTTTGACGCATATTCCTGCGCGGAATTCGCATCTATGAACTGATAATACTTAAATGCGACCTCTGCCTCCTCATGCACCACATCGTTGAACACATACATCACCCTGTATTTCCCCTTGTCATAAAGAGTGTCAAACCTTATGACCGGATGCTTATCGTAATAATCCTTATTCTTATAACCGTCAAGCGAGCCGAACATCCTGCCCGACTTCATGTTGTGACCGTATATTATTATATTCTGGCTTCTCGGCCATATACTGCAGTCCGAATCTATGAATATCGCACCGTTATTATCCTTCTCCTGGTCGATATTATGATCAAGATAGTATTCCTCATCCATTGACTGCATGACGGGATAGTCGATCTTCGTATCCTCTATCTGTATCCACCCTATTATGTTCCTGTTCTTCAAAAGAAGTGCGTTGAACTCCTCAAGAACGGGCGGTGCATCCTCAGGTGCATCAAGATGAACGACAGGCTTCGCCTGGACAGTCACCTTCTTATTATCTTTAAGTTTTGAAAGATCCTCGAAATTTGATGAAGAGTCATCCGACATGTACACATATACGGCAAAATATCCAAGACAGGCTACCGCCGCAAGACCGCAGATGAACCTTATTATGCTCCTGGTCCGCGCCTTGCTGTTATTTTGTTTCTTACTCATTACCCTTCAGACCCTTATCAAATATTCTTTTAACTTACCCTCATAATTTTACAAAATATATAATAACTATATCTTGCGGAAAAATCAAGTATCTTGTGCATATATTGTGTTCAGGCAAAAATAATCCCGGTTCCGCAAAAGGAACCGGGATCTTAGACGGATCATTTAACTACTATGTTTATTATCTTTCCGGGTACATATATTTCCTTGACTACGGATTTACCTTCCATTGCTTTGGCAACCGCCTCTATACCCTTGGCCTTACCAAGTGCGCTGTCCTTATCCTCATCAACGGCTATCTCCACGGTTGCACGTACCTTGCCGTTTATCTGGACTCCTATCTCAACCGTATCATCCTTGCATAATGCTTCATCATATTCAGGCCATGGTTCATAAGCGAGCGTATCATCGTGTCCGAGTTTTTCCCATATCTCCTCACCCACGTGAGGGCAGATGCATGATAACATCTTAATGAAGCTGTCTGCATATTCCCTCGGGCATTTGCCTTCCTTATACACCGCATTTACAAATATCATCATCTGCGATATTGCTGTATTGAACGCCAGCTTTTCGAAATCATCGGTTATCTTTTTGACAGTCTTATGATATATCTTATCAAGCGCCGGTACTGACCCGGACGAGATATTCTCCGTTGTTGTGAAGAAAGTCCATACACGGTTTATGAATCTTCTTGCACCCTCTACACCCTGCTGGCTCCACGGCTTGCTGACTTCAAGCGGACCCATGAACATCTCGTAGAGCCTCAATGTATCTGCGCCGTACTCACGTACTATATCGCTCGGATTTACCACATACTCCGGGAAGCGCTTGCCCATCTTGATACCGTTCTCACCGAGGATCATTCCCTGGTGCACGAGCTTCTTAAACGGTTCCTTCGTAGGTGCAAGCCCCTTGTCATACAGGTATCTGTTCCAGATACGCGAATACATGAGATGACCGACCGCATGCTCGGGACCGCCTATGTACAGATCCACCGGCATCCAGTGCTTTAAGAGTTCCTGATCTGCGAATTCCTTATCGTTATCGGGATCTATATACCTTAAGAAATACCAGCTCGATCCGGCAGATCCGGGCATCGTTGATGTCTCACGTGTACCCTTTATCCCGTTATGATCGTATTTCTTCCACTCTGTTGCATTCTCAAGCGGCGCCTTACCGTTCCTTCCCTTGTAATCTTCAAGCTCCGGCAGAATAAGCGGCAGTTCGTCATCATCAAGCACATGGATCTTACCGTCATCCGTATGGACTACCGGCACCGGTTCACCCCAGTAACGCTGGCGCGCGAATATCCACTCCCTGAAATGATAATTGACGGTTCTTCTGGCAACACCCATTTTTACAAGCTTATCCGTAATGGCTTCCTTGGCTTCTTCAACCGTCATACCGGTAAATTCTTCCGAATTAATGAGCCTGCAGCCTTTTCCGAGATAATCCTGCTTCTCAAATGCGCACTCCGACACATCTCGTCCCTCGATGACCTGAAGCATGGGGATATTATGTGCCTGCGCATATTCAAAGTCTCTCTGGTCATGCGAAGGAACAGCCATTACCGCACCTGTACCGTAACTTGCAAGAACAAAATCACCTATGAAGAGCTTTGCCTCCTTGCCGTTAACCGGATTGATGCATGAAAGTCCCTTTAATTCACATCCGGACTTGGTCTTGTTAAGCTCGGTACGGTCCATATCGTTTTTCTTGAGCGTTTCGTCGATATATGCCTGTACCTCTTCCTTATTCTGTACACGCGGCATCAGTTCCTGAACTATCTTCCCGTCAGGAGCGAGTACCATGAACGTTATACCGTAAATGGTCTCGATACAGGTAGTATATATTGAGAACTTACCGCCGCCGACTATCTCAAAGTCAACCTCCACGCCTTCCGAGCGCCCTATCCAGTTACGCTGTATCTCCTTGGTGGATACGGGCCAGTCTATCTCGTTAAGACCTTCAAGCAGTTTCTCGGCAAATGCCGGCTGGTCGATCACCCACTGTTTCATATTCTTTCGTACGACGGGATATCCGCCTCGCTCCGATTTACCGTCTATTACTTCATCATTGGACAAAACTGTGCCCAGTTCCTCGCACCAGTTTACGGGCATATCTATGTACTTGGCATAACCGTCAAGGTAAAGCTGCTTGAATATCCACTGGGTCCACTTATAGAACTTGGGATCGCTGGTCGCGACCATTTTGCTCCAGTCATAATCAAAACCCAGCTCCTTAAGCTGCTTGCTGAAGGTCTTTATATTCTCCTGCGTAAAACCGTTAGGATGATTGCCTGTTTTTACCGCATACTGCTCGGCCGGAAGACCGAAGGAATCATAACCCATGGGATGAAGGACATTGAACCCTTGCATCCTCTTCATCCTCGACATTATATCAGTCGCGGTATACCCTTCCGGATGTCCGGCATGAAGGCCTACTCCCGAGGGATAAGGAAACATATCAAGGGCGTAGTACTTGGGCTTTGAAAAATCCCATACATCGGTCTTGAATGTCTCATTCTTCTCCCAGTACTCCTGCCACTTTTTTTCTATAGCTGCATGATTATAAGGTGTTGCCATTTTTGTATCTCCGTTCTTAACTGAATTATTTCCGTACTGCACTATTTATGTATTTTACCCATGCTGCCGCAAGGTGTCAAGGCGGCCATGCACTATCGGCTGCACCGCCTATGTAAACAGGAATAAAGAGAGCCCGTGCCTTATTTGCGCGAGCCCTCTTCGTAACCCCTGATATCTTCCTTATTTATCAGTCTTCTCCGCCTTCGTCTGTAAGCTTGCTTGCCCTTGCGGCAACCTCCTTCTCCTGAACATCACTCGGAGCCTGCTCATAACGCAGGAACTCATATTCATATACACCGCGTCCGCCTGTCATTGAACGAAGCACCGTGCAGTAACCGTAAAGCCCTGTCATGGGGATCTCGGCCTCGATCGTCTGCTTTCCGCCGCCGATAGGGTTCATACCGAGTACACGTCCGCGCCTCTTGTTAAGATCACCCATTACATCACCGGTGTACTCATCGGGAACGGTAACCTTAAGTGAAGCGATAGGCTCCAAAAGCACGGGGCCCGCTTCCATGAAGCCCTTCTTGAACGCCTGGATCGTAGCCATCTTGAATGCCTGCTCGGATGAATCAACCGGATGATATGATCCATCGTAGAGTATAGCCTTAACGCCTACTACCGGATATGCTGCCATCGGTCCCTTAAGGACTGATTCCGCAAGTCCCTTCTCAACTGCAGGGAAGTAGTTCTTCGGAACCGCACCGCCGACAACTATCTGTTCGAATTCATAAGCCTTCTCCATATCTCCGAGAGGCTCGAATTTCATCTTGACGTGACCGTACTGACCATGTCCGCCCGACTGCTTCTTATACTTTGCATCCACATCGCTTGTCTTTCTGATAGTCTCGCGATAAGCAACCTTGGGCTCCATAAGCTCTATCTCAACCTTGTATTCGCTTAACAGCTTGCTCGCCACTATCTCAAGGTGCTGGTCGCCCATTCCGTAAAGGAGCGTCTGCCTGTTCTCGGCATCATTTACGTTCTTAAGAGTCAGATCCTCATGCATCATCTTCTGGAGTGCGCTTGAGATCTTATCGATATCACCCTTGTTCTTGGCTTTGTATCTCATAGCTGTATAAGGCTTGCTGATCTCGGTACGTGCATACTGTATCGTTGTAGCCTTCGTTGACAAGGTATCTCCGGTCCTTGCTGCGGTAAGCTTGGCGATCGCACCGATATCACCCGCATGGAGTTCCTTTACTTCGATAGGCTTATTGCCGCGGAGCACGTACAGCTTACTTATCTTCTCCTCAACATCCTTGTCGTTGTTATACAGGACATCGTCTGCCTTGATAACACCCGAGCAGACCTTGATCAGTGAATACTTACCGATGAAGGGATCGACTATGGTCTTCCAGATGATAGCCGACTTGGGCTTACTGAAATCATAATTGGCTTCGAATATCTCGTTTGTCTTGACATTGATACCTGCAAGGCTCCTTGTATCCGGGCTCTTGAAGTATTTGATTATATCATCGATAAGAGTATACACACCCTGACATAATACCGACGATCCGCAGGTAACCGGAACGATGCTTCCGTCATTGATGTTGGCCTTAAGGGCAGCCCTTATCTCATCATCCGAGAAGGTCTCGCCGCCGAAGTACCTCTCCATGAATTCCTCACTGGTCTCTGCTACGGCTTCCATGAGGATATCCTTAAACTTAGCAAGATTCTCCTTGTTATAATCCGGAACGTCACACTCAGTTGCCTTACCGTCGGCACCCCATTTGTATCCTGTCTCTGATACCACATTTACATCTCCGACAAACTTCTCATCTTCTCTTATCGGAAGATGGAAAGGCGCTATCTTTTTACCGTATTTCGCGGTAAGATCTTCAACCACCTGCCTGAAGCTGGCATTGTCAACATCCATATCGGTAACAAAGATGATCCTCGGAAGATTATATTTATCGCACATCTCCCATGCCTTCTCG
>JAFSZZ010000082.1 GCA_017458765.1 Lachnospiraceae bacterium
AGGATCTTTTGCGATACGCTCAGCTTCTTTCATAGCCTCGATAGTTTCCTTGTTTGGAAAATCAACCTTTATTTCAAAGGGGATACGATGCTCACGATTGACGGCTTTGACAAACATATTGATGGCAGCAGATGAAGTTAATCCGACTGAATCACAAAAAGAGATAAACAAGGCTTTATCGTTTTCTTCAACACGGGATGTCAACGTTGCAAGTGCCATAAGTGTTTCCTCCGTTTCTATATATTTGTTCATGCTATGTAAGATTCACTGTATTAATTCATTGTATTAATCATATCATTACGCGAATACAAAAGCAAGCTAATGTCATACAAAGACAGTGTAAATTTACCATTGGAAAAATCAGATTTAGTAACCATATGACCTGGCAATAGATTACTCTACTCTTCTTCACTTACGATTAAATGATATTAGTTTATATAAGATGCATCATATATGGGAGGTATATTTATTACTTCATCCGCTTCTGAATAGCTCTTAGAGTGCACTATTATCTGCTTGTCCATTCTTTTCTTATGGAAACATTGTTGTTTGTAAAAGAATTTAAGAAGGGTCTCCGTGATGACAAAATAAAGAAAAAATGGTATACTCTCATGCTGTATACCATTTGTTTTTTTGTTGTCGTTTTTTGAGGATCCGGAACAAAAATGAACTTCGAATTACACTCAGATTATAAACCTACCGGCGATCAGCCTCAGGCTATAGAAGCGCTTGTAAAGGGCTTTAAGGAAGGCAATCAGTTTCAGACGCTCCTTGGCGTTACGGGGTCAGGTAAAACATTTACCATGGCCAATGTCATTGCGGCCTTAAATAAGCCTACTCTTATCATATCCCATAATAAGACTCTGGCAGGACAGCTGTACGGTGAAATGAAGGAATACTTCCCCAATAATGCTGTTGAATACTTTGTGTCCTACTACGACTATTATCAGCCGGAGGCCTATGTTCCGTCAACGGATACCTACATAGAGAAGGATTCGTCGGTCAATGATGAGATAGATAAGCTCAGGCTGTCGGCAACGGCTTCTCTTACCGAGAGAAGAGATGTTATAGTCGTTGCATCGGTGTCATGTATTTACGGTATCGGTTCGCCGGCGGATTACATGAACATGATAATTTCGCTGCGCCCGGGAATGCAGAAGGACAGGGATGAAGTCATACGTGAGCTTATCAGCATAAATTATGAACGGAATCATATGGATTTCGGACGTGGCAAGTTCAGGGTGAACGGAGATATCGTCGAGGTCTTTCCCGCGTGGGAGTCCGACCGCGCCGTGAGGATAGAATTCTTCGGGGATGAGATAGACCGTATAGTGGAAATAGACCCATTAACGGGACAGATCAAAGCGACGATGTCGCATTTTGCGGTTTTTCCCGCTTCTCACTATGTTATACCCCGCGAGAAGATAGACAAAGCATGTGAAACGATAGAGGCTGAACTTAAGGAGAGGGTAAGGTATTTTGAGAGTGAGGGACGTCTGCTTGAAGCACAGCGTATTTCCGAACGTACACGTTACGATATCGAGATGCTTCGTGAGACCGGATTCTGCTCCGGTATCGAAAACTATTCGAGGCATCTGTACGGCGGTCAGCCGGGATGCGAACCTTATACCCTCATGAATTATTTTCCTGATGATTACCTTATCATCGTTGACGAGTCCCATATGACGATACCGCAGATACGCGGGATGTATGCGGGTGACCAGTCAAGAAAGACCACGCTTGTTGATTTCGGCTTCAGGCTTCCGAGCGCGAAGGACAACCGTCCCTTGAACTTTGGCGAGTTTGAGAGTAAAATAGATCAGATGATGTTTGTTTCGGCAACGCCTGCGGAATACGAGGCGGAGCATGAACTCTTAAGGGCCGAGCAGGTGATAAGGCCTACGGGACTTTTGGATCCCGAGATATCGGTCCGTCCTGTGGAAGGTCAGATAGACGATCTTATCGGTGAGATAAGGAAGGAAACCGGCAGGCATAATAAGGTGCTGGTCACTACGCTTACCAAGAGGATGGCAGAGGATCTTACGACTTATCTTAAAGATGTCGGCATAAGGGTGAAATATCTTCATTCGGATGTGGATACACTTGAGAGAGCTCAGATCATCAGGGATATGCGTCTTGATGTGTTTGATGTTCTTGTGGGCATCAATCTGCTCAGGGAAGGGCTGGATATTCCCGAGGTCGCTCTTGTGGCGATACTTGATGCGGATAAGGAAGGTTTTTTAAGATCCGAGACATCACTCATCCAGACGATAGGACGTGCGGCGAGGAATGCCGAGGGCCATGTTGTCATGTATGCGGATACGATGACGGATTCGATGAAGCATGCCATAGATGAGACAAACAGACGCCGTAAGATACAGAATGAATACAATGAGGAGCACGGCATAACTCCTCAGACCATAAAGAAGGCTGTAAGGGATCTTATCAGCATCTCCAAGGAGATAGCGAAGGAAGAGATGCGATTTGAAAAGGATCCCGAGTCGATGGATGATAAGGAACTTAAGAAGCTTATCGATCAGGTTGAGAAGCAGATGAAGAAGTCGGCAGCCGATCTTGATTTTGAGTCGGCAGCGATGCTCAGGGATAAGATGATCGAACTGAAGAAACACTTGTATTCATAGGGCAGGAACGGATCTGTGGTTCGGGACAGTCTGCCCGGAAATGGTAAACGGAGGAATAAATTGAGTAAAATATCTGTGGTTGTTCCCACATTCAATGAAGCGGATAATGTTGGAAACCTTGTAAATCAGATCGACTATGCATTAAGAGGCATTGAGTATGAGATCATTTTTGTGGATGACAGTAAGGATGATACTCCCGAAGCCATTGAAGAGATCATGAAGGAGAATCCCAACGTGCGCATGAAGCATCGTGTCGGAGAGACAGGACTGGCTACGGCTGTTATAGAGGGCTTCAGGATGGCGCAGGGAGACTATATCGCGGTTATGGATGCGGATCTTCAGCATCCGCCCAAAATACTCAGGTCAATGTATTTTTGTCTTGAAACAGGCATTGATTTCTGTGTTCCAAGCCGTTTTATACCGGGTGGTTCCGATGGCGGATTGGGTCCATACAGAAAGCTTGTTTCCGGTGTTGCAAGATATATAGGGAAGATACTTCTGCCGTGTATCAGGAAGATAACGGATCCCACGAGCGGACTTTTCATGTTCAGACGTGAAGTGATCGCTGCGGCAGATCTTCAGCCGATTGGATGGAAGATACTTATAGAGGTCCTTGCAATGGGAACATACAGGACGGTTGTAGAGATACCTTATAAATTCCAGTCACGTCCGGCAGGTGAGAGCAAGCTCACTTCTAAGGTAACCATGGAATATCTTGAACAGGTGAGGGGCCTTATGAAGCGTGGCAAGAAGCAGCAGGGTGTCAAGGTTATAAGATGGTCGCCTGAGAAGATGAAGGCGGTAGAGAAATAATATGGTATTCAGTTCGGTAGTTTTTATCTGTTTCTTTTTACCAATAATGATACTCGGTTATTACATACTTCCGGGAAAGGCCAGGAACATCTGGCTTCTGCTCGGAAGTCTGTTTTTCTATGCATGGGGTGAGCCGAAGTACATCTTTGTAATGGTTGCATCCATTGTCGGCAACTATCTGTTCGGAATGCTCATACACTTATTTGCACTTAAGGAAGACCATTCATTTTCAAATTATGATCTGAAATTATATGATCCCACAGGTGATAAGACAGGAGAACCGTCCCCGAGTCCTGTGCGTTCTTCCCGCGTTTTGGCTGCGAAAAAGATCACGATCGTTTTTACGGTTTTATATAATCTGGGGATACTGTTCTATTTCAAATACTTTAATCTGTTTATGGAGACGGTGAGCCAGATATCCAAAAGGGAGATAAGCTGGGTAAGGGTGGCGCTTCCCATCGGTATTTCGTTCTATACATTCCAGGGAATGTCCTATGTTATTGACGTATACAGGGGTGACTGTAAGCCGGATCGAAACGGGAACAGGTGTGAGCTTGTCCAGAAAAATCCTCTGAATCTTGCTCTGTATATCTCGATGTTCCCGCAGCTTATCGCCGGTCCCATCGTAAGATATACGGATATTAAGGATTCTCTCAAGAGCAGGATCACAAACATGGATACCTTCACCGGGGGCGCAGAGCGTTTCATCGTCGGGCTTGCTAAGAAGGCGATCCTTGCGAACAGCATCGGAGAGGTTGCGGATAAGATCTTCGGCGCCGAACTTGAATATATGGGTGTGCCTGTCGCGTGGCTTGGTGCCCTTTGTTATACACTCCAGATTTATTATGATTTTTCCGGATATTCTGACATGGCAATAGGACTCGGTAAGATATTCGGATTTGATTTCCTTGAGAATTTCAATTATCCGTACATCTCCAGATCGATAACAGAATTCTGGCGCAGATGGCATATTTCATTATCCAGTTGGTTCAGGGATTATCTCTATATACCGCTTGGAGGCAACCGCAGGGGCAATGTATATGTTAATCTGCTCATAGTTTTCCTGGCGACCGGTATATGGCACGGGGCGGCGTGGAGTTTCCTTATATGGGGGCTGTGGCACGGGCTTTTCATGCTGATCGAGAGATACTTCAGGAAAAGTGGGAAGCCCAATCCTTTTGCAAAGGTACCGTCTGTCCTTAAATGGCTGTATACGATGCTCGTGGTGATGTTCGGCTGGGTGCTTTTCAAGCTTGAAAATGTGCCCGATACTCTTGCGTATATCGGAGCGATGTTTGGCAGGGGCGCACATGGTTACACGGAATTTTCGGCAAGGTTTTATCTTGATAACAAGATGGCGGTCATTCTCGTCATAGGGATACTTGCAAGCGTTCCGTGGAAGGAGATCCTTAAGGGACGTGCGTTGTCGTTCTATAACGGATTTACACAGGCGGCACCCGATAAGGGAGCGTGCATCATCCGCCGGATATTGCTGATAATACTTTTGCTCCTGAGCATGTTGTTTATCGTAAATTCAACATATAATCCGTTTATTTATTTCAGATTCTGACAGACATTGATACAGATATTGAAACGGACACTGCAACAGATATCGCAACGTACTTCGATGATACGGAATAACTCCCGCTCTCTGCGGGTGAAAGCAGCATTAAAATGAAAAAGAAACTGACAAACATAATTTTCATACTGTGTTTCCTGGCATGCATGATCGTGCCTGCAGTCTTCCTTAATACGAAGGAGAAGCAGATCTCGTCGATCGATAACAAGATGCTGGCGGAATGGCCCGGGCTTGACTGGACGCTTAAGACGAACACCAAGGTCGAGGACTATCTTAATGACCGTATCGGCTTCCGTGAGCAGGCGATAGAAGCATACACGGAATTAAATGACAAGCTGTTCCATGTTATGGTGCATCCCCTGTTCATGTATGGTAAGGACGGGCAGATATTTTACAAGGATCCTTCCTACATAAAGGGCTATCAGCATATGAACACCGATGAGGGATATCTTGATACCTTTGTTGATTTTCTTGCCGCTACGGATGGATATCTTAAGGAAAAGGATATCGAGTTCGTTTATTTTCTCTGTCCCGACAAGAAATCGATATATCCCGAATATTTTCCGGATTCGATCCATGTCAATGAGGAGCGTCCGGGAATAATCGATTATATGAGGCAGGAACTTAATGAGAAGGATGTAAGGTATATAATTCCCGACGAGGAACTTAAGGCGGCGAAGGAGCATCAGGTAGTGTATAACAAGCTGTATGATGCGACGCATTGGAATGAAGACGGAGCTTTTATCGGACATGAGCTGATCGATAAGAGGATCCAGGCCGCATTTGATGATGTAAAGCCGCTTACAAGGGATGATTATCTAAGGCTGATGGAGCACAGAGACACGCTTGATGTTGCGAAGTTTACGATAGACGATATGGTTCCGCATTATGCTCTTATCAACGACAGGGGAAACGATATGACGTCTTATCTGTTTGAGTCAGTGATGCTTACGGATAATTCGTTCTATTCGCATTTTACAAATCCCGAGTGCGGGAATAACAGGAGACTGCTCGTGTTCTGTGACAGTTATTTTGGCAATTACCATAAGTTCTATCAGGACAGGTTCAGCGAAGTATATTTCCTGCACTGGCACAACTATAAATACTTGCAATATTATGTAAACTTAATGTTTCCGGATATGGTGATCTTCGAGACGGCCGAGAGATGTATAGCGGGAGAGATGATAGGTGAGAAGGATGAGGACGGCAGCCGCATAAGCACGATAGATTTTGAAGGCATATATTATGAACCGCCGTATCTTAAATCCGCTAAGGTAAACCCGGAGAAGGCGGCAACGTCGGCGGGACTGTATGACGGTATGAACATGGATGCTTCGCAAAATGTTGCTTATGTACTGACCGAGATACGCGGTGTTAACCGTGACGGGACAACATTATATCTTAATGTGAACGAAGGCGATCCCGCAGTGAGCATAAACGGCTATCTTGAATCGATAGACGGACGTGAATACGATGTATATGCGAATCTCGGAAGTGAGCAATGGGTGGAATGCGATTACCAGTATCTGCATGAGATGTCCGAGGAATCCGGTGTCAAACAGTTCTCGATAAATGTGCAGAGGCGCTATCTGATGGAGGAGACGATAACCCTGGTCGCTGTAGCGCAGGATACGCACGAAGCATACCTCCTCGATAACCTCGAGGTGAGATACAGTGAGGAGTGATCGTGCAGGGATCATTCATGTCTTAAGATCCTGTGAGCGATATTGCGCAGGAGACTGAAAAGAATACCGAAATCACGTCTTAAGGACTGCGGCAGGGTAGGAACCCTGTCGTAAATTATCTGAAGATATTCATCCCTGCTGTCGCCATAGTCAAGGATTTCCAGAGAATAAACACATCTTGGATCGTTCCGCATTTTTCTGATGTCGGTAACGACCGTTTTGAGCCTTGCGGTGTACAGATCGGTGCTTACCGTAAGTATTACACGATCACCTGTCTTAAGCGTGGTTTCATCATCGGGAAATACTTTGACATGATGCTCGTTGAGATATGTCGTCGTACCTTCGTATATTGTGCTTTTGTTATCGTTTTCCGTTTCAAGGGTGACGGGCTCGGCATCGCGTACATGGACATTTTCCCCGGAATATTCACGGCCGTCCGCAAGAAAGACCGACATGATAAGGAAGTAGATGTTTCTCGTTATCCAGAACAGCAGCACTATGAGGTTCAGTATCTGCATATTACCGGCGAAGAAGAGTATTCTTATGACACCGGCAGCCGAAAAAGCTATGAGAATAAGGAACGGACGCATCAGACGGACATCCCTGCTGTTCCCGCTGCGAGTCCCGGATTTATCCGTTACCGCAAAATTCTCAAGGGATATGCCAAGAGTTTCCTTGATCACCGGAATAAGAAGAAATGGCATGACACTCGTTTCATAAATACCGCTCCATTTTAATGAAATCCTGTTGTCACTGAGGGCTCTCAGACATAAATCCTGCATGATAAACATCGGAAGCCAGTATATGAAGAGATCCGTCCATCCGCATCGAAAGATCGGGATCGCAAAAACCGCAAATAGCAGAGGAGACAGGATATAGATAAGGTTTTTGAGCGGAGAATACCAGTAAATGACGGAACTTAAATAGTTCAGCCTCTGAGCGGGTGTGAGCCCGGGAATACGCAGCAGTTTTAGCTTTTTGGCGGTGTTTATGACACCACGTCCCCAGCGGTTGCGCTGACTGATGTGGTCGTTGAAGGAGTCGGTAGTCTGACCGTTTGCAAGAGGTTCGGGGATGGCAAGGCTTACGTAGCCTGAAGACTCGATGAGGAGGCCGGTAGCAAAATCTTCGGTTATCGTTTCCGTATAGAAGCCGCCGATATCCTCAAGGGCATGCCGGGACAAAACCGTATTTGACCCCCCATAGATGACGCTGTTGGTATTTGTTTTGGCGACCTCTAAGGTCCTGTAGAAGAAATCCTGTTCGTTCGGGGCATTTTTTTCGGCATACAGGGCGTGCTGGAAAACATCGGGATCATAAAAACTCTGCGGGGTCTGGAGAAAACCGAGGTGACATCCCTTGTTTCCTGCGGCAGCGGCTTTCTTTTCCGCATCGATAAAGTAGGGTATCGTTTTGAGCAGGAAGTCGCTTTTGGGTATCATATCGGAATCAAAAGTCACTATATAGGGAGAGTTCGTCCGGGACAGGGCATTATTGAGATTGCCGGCCTTTGCACCTCTGTTGTCGGGGCGGTCAAAATATCCCACACCCATATCGGATGCAAGCTTCTTCATCTCGGGCCGTCTGTTGTCGTCGCACAGCCAGATATGTACCTTGGAACTGTCCGGATAGATCATATGTTTACACCCGTTGATCGTTTTATAAAGCAGTGATACGGGCTCGTTGTATGTGGCGATAAAAATATCGACATCGGGGAATTCTTCGTCTTTTATCACGGGAAGAGAATACTCTCTGAGACCCATAAGATTCTTATACATGATAAGGGATTCGAAAAAGCCCGTTACTTCAACAATGAGCAGCAGGATATTTGCTGTAATGGGAAGGGGTCCTTCTTCCACCGGAACGGAAAATAATATACGCCATCCCAGATATATCAGAGTAAAGAAGATGCTTATAATGAGTATGGTGTGGTGCAGGATCAGCTGTCTTGTATTCTGTTTACTTCGGTTTCTCGCTATGTCGTTGTAGGTGCTGTGATGTCGGGCGGTGTATCCTCCGACGATCGTTATAATAAGCGATCCTGCCGCGATGATGATAAGCGCACCGCATGACAGATATCTCCAGGCCATTGCGACTTTTATATCACGCGGGCCTACTGACTGCCGCAACCATGCGGGAAGTCCGGCGCCCGGATCTGTTTTGGACGAAATTTCTATCTGTTCAGGAGCTTCTCCGCGAATTAAAGAACGTATCCACATTCCGCAGGCTGTAAGATCGTCATCCGTGATCGGATCCTCGGGATCATAGTCCGGCAAAAAGAAGGCGGAAGACTCATTCTTGTTTGACAGGCTCCAAATGGTATAACTCAGTTTGTGATCATCAAGAAGCCGGAACCATTCCACAGCCGAATCGTAATCTATGTCTCCGTCTCCCGTTGCCTCGCAGATCCCGCATTCGGAAATGAAGACCGGAAGTCCGCCGTTAAGGGCATCGAGAAGCTCGTTCTCAAGATCGTCCCCGTGGGTTGCCGCATAAAAATGCAGTACATACATTAAATTGTCATATTCAAGGGGATTCCATTTGGCTACACCGAGATTCCTGTCATAATCGGGTGTGCCGACGAGTATCACGGCATTTGGACTGTGCTTACGGATCACAGGTATTACCTGCTTTGAATACTTTACGATATCAGACCAGGTTGTATTTCCGTTTGGCTCATTGCATATCTCATAAATAACATTCGGGACATTGGCATATTCCGAGGAGAAGGTGTCAAAAAACCCGACCGCATCATTAATGTAAACATTGGGATCCTGTTCGTTAAGCACATGCCAGTCGACAATAACATACATATCGGAATCGATCGCGGCATCTATGCCTCTCTTTACAAGATCTATGCTTTCGCTTTTGCTTTTCCTTGATCTTACGTATTCATCCGAATACACAGGCAGACGTATGAGGCTGCAGTCCCATGAATCCGAAATCTCCATAAAGAGACGTTTGTTCACGAATTCCTTGTACCAGGTCAGACCGTGTGTGCTCACTCCGCGAAGGACCACCGGGTCACCGTTCTTATCGACGAGCTGTGATCCCGATACACGCAACTGCCCCGATGAAGAGGGCCTTGCGGACGCGGTATTTATGTTCCGGTTTATGGCGGCGCTGTCCTGTGCGGAAAACACGGGGATTGCGGATACAAGAATGAATGCTGATAACAGGATCGCAAACAAAGATATTATCCTTATGATCCTATGCGGCAGTATTTTAACTGGATCCATGATAAAACCTCCCGGATATTACACACTTAATGATAATGTATGATCGAACGGTATTCAACCCAAAGTCATAAAAAGTAAGAGACCGGAATTTGATCCGGTCTCTTCTCCTGACTTCACAGTCCGATGTATCACAATTGAACGCATCTTGTGATCAAAGGAGATTTTCTTCCTCTGTATCGATCGTCTTACCAAGATCCTGACCTTTTACCTTCTTGATCGTATATATGATATCTTCTGAGTGCTTGCCTTCCTTCAACTCGATCTTGATTATCTGCCATTCTTTGGTTTCCTTCTCATAGCCCACGATATCACCGATATTAAACTTTGCCATAGATAAACCCTCCTGATCATTTGTGTCCGTCACAATTGCATCTATTGTAAACGTATTAACTTATAAAATATATTAACACACGATATGCATGGATTCAACAAAAAAATACGGAGTGTTGACGGCGATCCTGCCGTTTCCGGTTGACGGTATAACTTTACAAAAAACTGTCCGGGTGTTATCATAGAACAAAAGTTCGTGATTGCATTGTTTGGGATATGATTTGTGAAAGAAGCGGAATACAGATATGGCAGTTAAGATGGATGGAAGAAAATACATACGGATACGGGGCGCGGGTGAACACAACCTTAAGAATATAGATATCGATATCCCGAGGGATCAGCTGGTGGTGCTGACGGGATTATCGGGTTCGGGGAAGTCGTCGCTTGCGTTTGATACGATATATGCGGAGGGACAGCGAAGGTATATGGAGTCGCTGTCTTCTTATGCAAGACAGTTTCTGGGGCAGATGGAGAAGCCCGAGGTTGAGAGTATCGAAGGCCTCCCGCCGGCCATCTCGATAGACCAGAAATCAACCAACAGGAATCCGAGATCCACTGTCGGAACGGTCACGGAGATCTACGACTATCTGCGTCTTTTATATGCGCGCATAGGTATACCGCACTGCCCGAACTGCGGAAGGGAGATCATGCGCCAGTCGGTAGACCAGATGGTTGATACGGTCATGGCGCTCCCGGAAGGAACGAAGTTCATGCTGCTTGCACCTGTTGTGCGCGGACGTAAGGGACAGCACGAGAAGGTTTTTGACAGGGCCAAGAAGAGCGGTTATGCGAGGGTGATGGTTGACGGCAGCCAGTA